>JBEKZG010000073.1:0-10515 GCA_049510095.1 Occallatibacter sp. | reverse complement strand
AATATCCAAACGTCCCCAAGCCGAAAGCGGTCACGGAGCTCGACCTACTGGCGGCACGATGGGCATCCGGCGAAGTTTGGCCTGAGAAGATGCCGGGGATAGCCGCGGACCTTCTCGAATCCGGCCTGGATTCACCATCCTTGTGCAGGCTGGCTGGCGAGATGCATGTGCGGCGCATTGCAGATGTTCAACAGATTGTCGAGAAAATGTTTCGCGAACTCGGCGTAGAACTGCCCGCGTCCGAGTTAGCAGCAAGACAACACACCAGCCTCCAGATCGCCCGTGAAGTGATCGCAGGCGTGCGCAACCCATGGAAAGCCGCAGCTGAACTTGATCGAATCTGGTCCTATGAAATATGGAACCACAAGTATCTGTGCGACATCGCTCAATTGCTCGAAGCGCTCGATTACGCACCCAACTCCCGTGGTGATCTTCCAAAACTCACAGAGGAGTTGATCGGCCTCTTTGCAGAACTTGCCGCATAGCCGGAATCTTGCCCTCTGCTTGGTCGCGCGTCCATCTGAAGCGCGCTACAGCACCCCAGCCAGCCACTTCCCCGTATGCGACAGCAGGCACCCCGCCACATCCTCCGGCGTACCCTCCGCCACAATCCGTCCGCCGCCTTCGCCGCCCTCCGGCCCCAGATCGATCACCCAATCCGCGCTCTTGATCACATCCAGATTGTGCTCAATCACAATCAGCGACCCGCCGCCATCAATCAGCTTCCGGAACGCCGTCAGCAGCTTCGATACATCGTCGAAGTGCAGCCCAGTAGTCGGCTCGTCCAGAATGTAAAGCACCCGGCTCGCCTGGCTCGGCCTGGCATTCGCATTCGCCGCCCGCACCTGCGACAAATGCGCCGCCAGCTTCACCCTCTGCGCCTCGCCGCCTGATAACGTAGTCGCCGACTGCCCCAGCCGCAAATATCCCAGCCCAATCTCATCCAGCACTGCCAGCTTTTCCACCAGCCGCGTCTGACCCGCAAAGAACCGTAGCGCTTCCTTCACCGTCATCTGCAGCACTTCGTGAATATTCTTGCCCTTGTACTGCACCTCCAGCACCTTCGCCTGGTACCGCGTTCCGTTGCAGTCCTCGCACGGCAGTTCAACGTCCGCCAGGAACTGCATCTCCACCGTCACCGTCCCGTCGCCCTCGCAGGTATTGCATCGGCCGCCCGGCACGTTAAAGCTGAAATGCCCCGGCGACAGGCTCAGCCGCTTCGCATCCGGCTGTGCGGCATACAGCTCCCTGATCAGGTCAAATCCCTTGATATACGTAATTGGATTTGATCGCGGCGTCCTTCCAATCGGCGTCTGGTCCACCAGCACCACATCGTTCAGCCGCTCCACGCCCGTCAGGCTCTTGAACACTCCCGACGGATCAGACCCATCGCTCTGTCCCAGCGCCCGCGCCACCGCCCTGTACAGCACCTGGTGCACCAGCGTCGACTTTCCCGACCCCGAAACCCCGGTAATCGCCACCAGCATCCCCAGGGGAATCTCCACATTCAGCCCGTGCAGGTTGTTCGCCTCCGCGCCTTTCAGCACCAGCTTCTCCCTGCCTGGCTCCCGCCGCCGCGTCGGCACCGGAATCGAAAGCTGCCCCGACAAATACCGCCCGGTCAGCGAATTCGGATTCGCCTCAATCTCCGCCAGCACGCCCTCCGCCAGCAGCTTCCCCCCAAACTCCCCAGCCCCTGGTCCCAGGTCCAGCAAGTGATCCGCCGCCCGCAGCACGTCCGCGTCGTGCTCCACCACAAGAATCGTGTTCCCCAAATCCCGTAGCTCCTCCAGAATCCGTATCAGCCGCGCCGTATCCCGCGTATGCAGCCCAATCGAGGGTTCATCCAGCACATAGAGAGCACCCACCAGCCTCGACCCCAACGAAGTCGCCAATTGAATCCGCTGTGCCTCCCCGCCGCTCAGCGTCGATGCCAGCCGGTCCAGCGTCAGGTACTCCAATCCCACCGCATCCAGAAAACTCAGCCGCTGCCGCACCTCGTGCAATATCGGCCCGGCAATCTCCTCCTGCATCGCCGTCAGCCGCAGCGAGTCAAAAAACTCCTTCGCCTGCGCAATCGTCAGCGCCGTCGACTGGCAGATGTTCTTCCCGTTAATCCGAACCGACCGCGCTTCGGCCCGCAACCGCTGCCCCCGGCAATTCGGGCACTCCGCATACCCGCGATATTTGCTAAGCATCACCCGCACATGCAGCTTGTACTTCTTTTTCTCCATCTGCGCAAAAAATCCAAACACGCCCGCAAAGCCAACCTTGCCCGCTGCGGAGGGCGTGCCCCGCAACACCGTCTCGCGCGCCTGCTCCGGCATCTCCCGCCAAGGCACATCCAGCGGCACTCCCAGTTCCGGTGCCTGTTTCTTCAGTTCCGCAAACCATGTCTTGTACTTCGGCCGCTCCCACGGATCGATCGCGCCTTCGCTCAGGCTCAATCCCTTGTCTGGAATCACCAGGTTCATGTCAAAATCGACCGTATTGCCAAATCCCTGGCATCGCGGGCAAGCCCCAAAAGGATTGTTGAAGCTGAATAGCCGCGGCTCCGGCTCTTTCCCGGGCCGATGGCAACTCGTGCACTCATACGCGCCAGAGAATCTATGCCGCTTCCGTTCTTCCGTTTCTTCTCGTGGCACTTCCTCGATCACAACTTCGCCCGCCTCGCGATAAGCAATCTCCGCCGCATCCACAATCCGCGCACGATTTTCCACGCTGACGACGATTCTGTCCAAAAGAACAAACACCGGCAGCGTAAAATCCAGATCCAGCAACGACTCCGGCGTAGAAAACTCAACCACATTTCCCTGCTGATAGAGCCGGTTGTACCCTCCCGCTCTCAACTCCGTCAGCCGCCCCTTCAGCGTCTCAGTATGTGGAGAGTCTCCTCCATTCGCCACCAAACCTGCCTTCAACCCACTCTTCGCCGCCCCGCTCTTGGCTTTCGTCGCGCGCCCAGCCGGCTTCGCGGCCTTCGCCGCCGCATCCGGTTCCACCGTCGGCATCGCCACCGGGAACAGCACCTGCACCCGCGTGCCCTCGCCCAGCGCCAGCACCGCCTCGGCCACCTCGTCCATCGAGTCGCGCTTCACAAGCCCGTCGCAATAAACGCAGTGCACCGTCCCGCAACGCGCATACAGCAGCCGCAGGTAGTCGTAGATCTCCGTTGCCGTCGCCACCGTCGACCGCGGGTTCCGCGTAGAGTTCTTCTGCTTGATCGCAATCGCCGGCGCCAGTCCGTCGATCAGGTCCACATCGGGCTTCTCAATCCGCTCAAGAAACTGCCTGGCATATGCGGAAAGCGACTCCACGTACCGCCGCTGTCCCTCCGCATAAATTGTGTCAAAGGCAAGCGAACTCTTCCCCGATCCCGAAACCCCGCTGACCACCGTCAGCTTCCCATGCGGAATCTCGCAGGAGATGTTCTTCAGGTTATGCGTTCGCGCTCCCCGGATCACAATCGACCCGTTCGACAGGGCTAGGCCCGCTGCGTTCAGTTCGGATGAATTCAGCTCAGTTGAGTTCAAAGGGAAGGCACCGCGATCAAATTCGTCCAGCCATGTCCCTATGCTCTCTGTAAGCCTCAGGACGCAACCAGCCATTCTTTATTATAGGCCGCGCCGCAAGCACATCCTGACCCCGGCCTGGCCCAGAATGAGACCTTTGTGGTCCGTCCAGGGGAGGCAGTTATTTTCGGCCGTCGCCTGTACGGAGGGAGGCGAGGGTTTCAACCCTTGCATAAAACCAGCAGAGTAGCCGCGGGCTTTAGCCCTGGAGGAAACGGGCCCCAAATCGGCCGGATCTCCTCTTTCTCAATTACTCGTACACAAACAACAAAGCGGCAGCGAACCCGTGGATTCTCTGCCGCCTTGTTTCCAATCAATTCGTTTCTTGCCCAGCCGCTAAAGTGCAGGCTCCAATTCGCGCAAGGCATGGTCAATGTGCTCCACCGACCGCTCGCGCAGTCCGTGATTCTCCGGCCGATCGAAACCGTGATCCACATCGCCACGCGCCTCTCTCAGCAGTTTCACCGCCGAGTGAATCGGCCATCCTTCGCTGCCTCCGCTTTGTGGCGGCGGCGTACGCCAGGGATTCTTGCCGTCGTCCATTGCCGCAACCTTGATGTCGTTGATCGCCTTGTCGATTTGCTCAATCGCATGGTCCCTGTGGCCGATCCATGCGGGCCGTGTGTCCTGTTGCAGGTACCAGCGCGCAGAGCGCAGGTCCGACAGGGCGTGGAGATACGCTGGCTCTTGCGCGTGCGCCATCGTTGCAGGCGCCAGGATTAACAGAGAGAGCAGCGCGAAAGCTGCAGAACTGAGCAATTTCAATTTTCGCATTTCTGTCTTTACCTTTCCTTGGGGGACTTTTAGCGATCCTCCCGTTGCTGTAAACCCAAGCCAACGCCGCTAAGTTGCGTTCTCCTCCGGGCAGAAGGGAAACCTACCTGCAACATGTCACAAAGATCCACAGATCGGAAAAAACGCCGTCAACTGCAATGGCGGAAGCATACTACCGCCATCGCCGCTCTGCATAGGGGCGTTTTCTTATTCTCCGCCTTTTAACCCGCGCTTCCCATTCGCTCTGCGAAACCTGAGGCGAAACCAGTCCTTTATGAAAATTCGCCCCGCCCGATCAGCGGCTATGGCGGTTATAACCGCTGTAGAAGGCACTTGGAGTACCGTTCTATTTCGCCGTAATTCTCCTTACGAGTCAAGCCGCCAGAGCGGAGAAGAGCACCCGGCAGCTTTACCCTCAACAGGGAGTACTACGCCACCATTGCGTGATGGCGGGATGCGAGACGGCGAGTTACGGGGCGGCGGGATGCGGGACGGTGGGAATGGATCTCCGCTTCTTCGACATGCTCACGGTTAAGCACTCCTGCTAAACCCATCAAGACTATCGAGGCACAGGCCGGGCATTGCATCGCGCAGTTGCCCACCGAATTGCAATCCTGGCAAAGGTACGCAGAAGACAAAGGGATATGCTGCATATTGCAGTGGGTCATGGCTTCACTCCGTTGTTTTTTGGGGAAGGCGAGAGCGTTTGTGGTACCGGCCCACAATCGCTCTTACCGATTTACGATCTTCTTGAAGGTGGCAAATTGCTGCGGCGAATTGTTACAGGGGAAAATCGCGCCTGCCCGGTCCACCCGGCGCATCCGCGCGTCGCGCATTGCCCTCCCACTACTCCTTAACGGTTAGAATCCGATTTCTCCTTTAAAGTTGCTTAAGACTTTCTGAAGTCCCCAACCCGCAACCCGCTCCACCCTCCTCGATTTAGCCAATCCCATCCTTTTCAAACCATTAACCGGTTCGTCCCCCAAACGCTCCCATAGCCATGCCCGGAATACTTCACCGTCCACCGCTGGTCGCGAAAGTCCCGATAAGTCGCTCCATATCTCCGGCTATACCGCTCCGTCCACTCAGAGTCATCCATCAAACTCCGCGCATAACAATCGATTGCAATTCTTCGGCATGCCAACTCTCTTAAGCGTCCAAGATAGCAACCGTCCCCATCTCACGCCGGAATCTCAGTCTGGCAGCATCTGCCATTCGGACTCCCATCTGCGAGCAACAGGCCCAATCTTGTCCGCACTTTCACCTCGAGTTACACCGCAAGGTGTAACATCTCATTGATCGAATTGATCGATTCGAGGCGATATGAGGCCATGCAATAAGGAACAGCTATCGCTAGGCTCGGTGATATGCGTCAGTGGCTCTGTCTTCATCCTCGCATTCGGCGCTGTCATCGGCGGCGCGCTCGCCTGCTCTAGCCAGGACCCCGGATCGAAGCCTGCGCCTCTCTTCCTCTTCAACGAACGGCCCTTTCCTTTCGACTGCACCGGCCGCCCGTCCCAACTTCCACCCGGCACGCACTCGTGGGTCGGTTTTTCGCCACAAGCCCCCTATGCGCGAACTCGTTTGGATACGCTTAATCTGCCCCGCTACGAAGTTCCAGCGCTCACAATTGCCGCCGAGTCTCTCAACTGGCTCCAGATCGCCGGCGTCAATCAGGACCATTGGACGGTCCAGTTTTGTGCGACTGGTGAAGGCAACACCATCGATGAAGCCAATGGTTACCTGCGCAAGATTTCCATGCGGCGAACCGGCGGTTTGCTCACTCTGGAGAACACTGATCCCCATGGCCTGACCGGAGGTCACGGCAATCTGCTCCTCAGCGCTCCCGCCGAAGCGCCTGTCACGGTGCATAGCGATGCCGCGGTCGAAGTCCATGACATGACCGGGCCGGTTCGCATCTCGGCGCTAGGTCGAACGACGATTCTCAACACATCCGGTCTGGTGGATGCATCGGCGATGATTGTCGATTTCGCAGGCTCCCAGGGCTCGGTCGCCCTCAATGCCTCATGGGACATCGACATCAGGTTCACCGCACAACAGTTCCATGGCAATCTGGGCGCCAATGCGCAACGCCAGCTGCATGCGCTCTTTCCGCCTGGCTTTGAAACACCTATGGAAATCCTGGTGAACCGACCGAGGGATTTCGTCTGTCGCGCCGATTTCTGCTCCAAATTCAAGAAGGACCGCGACAATTCACTCTGTCGTTTCACATACGGAGCCACCGCAAACGTAGCCGATCACATAGGCCTGCGATCCAAGAACGCGCAGGTTACGCTCGATATCTCGCCGTGAGAGCCGCTCGCTCATAATCGAACGCTCCGTCATAACTAAATTGGGACAGACCGCCATTTCCTTCCGCCAGCCTTGTGTTCGTGTGCGCTCGGACCCCCAGTCGATGGTTAATGACTCAGCACCCAACCATGACCCAACTTTACCTTCGGCGTCCAATCCCAAGCGTCCAAATTAAACTGGTAGCTGAGGTATCTCGTGCTTCGTTTCGCCATCTTCGTGCTGTTTTTCGCCTCACCCTGGGCCTACTCTCAGTCCGCCATCCCCGCTCCGGAATCCCAATCCCCCGCATCCGCTCCCATCTCAGCCGCCGCGCCCCAACCCCTCGCCCCTGAAATCTCTCAAGCCGAAGCCGCTATCGCCCAATCCGACTGGAAGTCCGCCGAAGCCAAGCTCACCCCGTACATCGCCGACCATCCCGCCGATTCCCGAGCCCTCTTCGACGCCGGCTACGTCGCCGACGCCCAGAACCACCCCGACGGCGCCGTTGCCCTCTATCGGCGCGCCATTGACGGCGACCCCAAATCCTTCGAGGCCCACATCTCCCTCGGCCTTCTCCTCGCCCGACAGGGCAAAATGGAAGACGCCCGTCCCGAACTCGCCATCGCCACCAGTCTCGATCCCGGCGACTCCGGTCCCGTCGCCAAAGCCCGCGCCTGGCGCGCACTCGCCCAAATCGATCGCACCACGGATGCCACCGAGGCCTCCAACGACCTCCTTGAAGCCCTAAAGCTCACCCCAGAGACCACCGGCGACACTCTTCTCGCGGCCACGCTGGCCGACCAGGCCGGCGAACTCGACGCCGCCGAAAAAGCCTATCGCCGCGTCCTCGCCTCCGTCCCCAAATCCGCTCCCGCCAACGCCGGACTCGCCCACATCCTCATCGCCCGCAAACAGTTTCCTGAGGCGGAAACCTTCCTTCGCGCCGCCCTCGAGCAGCTCCCCGGCGACCCTGCCCTCACCGCCCAGCTCGCCACCGTCCTCGCCGCCCAGGACAAAGCAGAAGCCCTCCCGCTCATCCAGCAGCTCCACGACGCTCATCCCGATAACGCCGCCATCACCCGCATGTTGGCTGAAATTCTCGCCGAAGCCGGGGACGCCGCCGGCTCCGACCACTACTACGCCGCCCTTCTCGCCGTCAGCCCCAAAGACCCCGGCCTGCTCGTCGCCCATGGCCAGAACCTCACTCGCCAACTCCGCTTCGCCGATGCCTTTGCCGCCTTCGACAAAGCCACTCAGCTCGATCCCGACAACGCTGACGGCTGGAGCGGCCTCGCCTTTGCCGCCTCCAAAACAAACCAACCTTCCATCGCACTGCACGCTCTTACCATGCGGTCAAAGTATCTTCCGGAACTACCCTCCACTTATTTCCTTTGGGCTACATCTTACGATGCATTGCACCGAAAGCCGGAGGCGATAGCCTATTACCAGCACTTTCTGGATGCATCCAACGGAAAATTCCCAAACCAGGAATGGCAAGCTCGACAGCGTATCAAATTGCTCGTACATTGATTCCGAAATATGGCACTATTCCAGAATCAGAAGCGGTGGAGTGCTTACGTATGCCGATGATTAGGCCAGTGAGAGCACAATTTTTTCCTTGCGCATTCTCGTAAAATGCGCCATAGTCTCGGAAAAGTACCCACAGAATCCGCGGGGAGGTTTCTCATGCGGTCTAACGTTTGGTTGGCGAGCCTCGTCCTCATCATCGTGTACACTTTCCCAGCTTGCGCCTCCGGCTTCGACGACAAGGTTTTCGACCAACATACCATCGACGCTCTGGCCCTCAAAGCAAGCCAGGCTCCCCCGCGCGAACAATGCTTCCTTTATGCGCAACTGGTCCATCAGATGACTGAAGTCAGCCTGCGCCAGTACTCCGCCGGAGAATCGGAAAAAGCCAGCGGGATGCTCAAGCAGATTCAGGCGCTGGTGCACAAAATGCACATTAGCATGACCGAAAACGACAAGCGCCTCAAGGACTCCGAGATTCTTCTTCGCCACGCCGCCTTCCGCCTCGGCGAAATGCTCCACAACAGCAATTACGAAGACCGCACGCTCGTGGCGGAAACTCTGGCCCAGGTTGATCAGGCCCAGAATGAAACCATGATGCAGGTCTTCCGCAAATAGCTATGGATCGCTTCGCCTGACGTGACACGCCTCATATCGTGCTCGAAGACTCTGAACTGGACGCGCTTTGTAACAGTCGTCCACCGGCGAAGCCGACCCCGATGGATGAAACGGCACACAACGGATTTCGCCCCGGAGGGGCCGAAGGATAATAGCCCAGGATTCCCGCATTGTTCGCGGCAGCGAACGATGCGGGAATCCTGGGGTTGCTGCACCAATTGAACCCAGCGCCCCGGAGGGGCAGCGCGAACGTCGCCCTGTTTCTTTTTAGGGCACGACTTCAGTCGGGCCGTAAACCACCCCAAAACGGTTGTTGGCTTTAGCCCCTGAGGGATGATCATCTCATCCCGCATTGCCTCCCAGGCAACCCTCTCTTCTCCCGCATCAATGATCTGTGCTTCAATGGGAACGTCGGAGCCATCCCGTCCCATGCGCCTTCCTTTCGCTCTGTTCCTCTCCCTGTTTCTAGCGGTGCCCCTCTACGCACAAATGGATAAGCGCGAGCCTCTCACCGGACCCGAGATCGAACAGATCCGCGAAGCCGGCATCTTTCCTAACGACCGCGTCAATCTCTACACCAAATTCCTCAACGAGCACGCGGACACCATCAAGGGCCTCACCAACCATTCCAAATCCCCCTCCCGCGCCCATCGCCTCGACGAAGAACTCCAGGACTTCACCGCTCTCATGGACGAGCTCGGCTCCAACCTCGACACCTACTCCGACCGTCACGCCGACATCCGCAAAGCCCTAAAGCCGCTCACGGAAGCCACGCCCCGTTGGCTCGGCATCTTGAACGCCCTGGCTGGCGAGCCCGGCTTTGACCTCGCCCGCAAAGAAGCCATCGAGAGCGGAGAAGACCTCGCCGACCAGGCCAAGCGCCTCCTCACCGAGCAGACCGACTACTTCGCCCTCCACAAAGACGAAGTAGGCCAGGACCGCGCCGAACCCAAAACAAAATCAGACGACAAGTGAGAAAGAAAGATGACAGATGGCAGCTTACAGATGACGGTCGAGAGGCGAAGTTAAAAAAACGAAGTTGAGAAACTGCCGGATCGCACAGGGATGGGAGTTGTAGAGCTATTTCCGACTGATATTACCACCACCCCGGTTCGCGATCATGACGGAATCCGAACGAGAACTGCGGGAGCGTGGTATGTCAGATGGAGTGCGTGTTTGGGCTGTCGACGAAAGCGATTCCTTAAAGGAAATGGAACTCTCGAAGCTGGATTACGAGGATCGAATCGAAACCTGGATGAGCGACAATGTCTCGGTCCTCGTTCCTGACGATTCGGGTCTGTTGGTAATCGGGCGCCAGGTTAGGACCGCCTTCGGCGGACGAATCGATTTGCTTTGCGTAAACGGAGATGGGGATATTGTGATCGTCGAACTCAAGCGCGGACAAACCCCTCGCGAGATTACCGCTCAGGCTCTCGATTATGCCTCGTGGGTCGAGGACCTGACCTTGCAACAGGTGGAGGAGATTGCATCTGGGTACCTGAAGGGAAAGCTCCTCAAAGATGCGTTCGAGGATACCTTCGATAAAGAATACTCAGAGGTCATAATCAATGGCCAACACTCAATCAAGATTGTTGCGTCGAAGATCGATGACAGCACCGAGCGAATCATCCGTTATCTATCCGGTAAAGGAATCGCTATCAACTTTGTGCGGTTCCATCTTTTCAAGTCCACGGATGGCAAGGAGCACTTGGTGAGGACATTCGTAGTCCCG
>JBEKZG010000072.1:0-15921 GCA_049510095.1 Occallatibacter sp. | reverse complement strand
TAATATTCGCAGATGGTGAAGGAGTGGCATGGTTGTTCGATGTGGGTTGGGACCGCAATACTTGGGGTGTTGAATCATCATTGGACCGCGTATCATCCGGCAAGTCTGAGACGGTTGAACACTGCGTCGAGACCCCTGGCGACTTTGACGAACCCGTCCGGTCGCTTAGGCGAATCGTACCCGAGCTTCTGGCCATGAACATTCCGGAATCCGAAGGTAATCCCTGGAGTGGTTGGCCGGGAAGTGCGATGGGATAGATTGGAATCGGAGGCCCGGCGATGATTGGAACCATTTATAAGTGCGAGATTTGTGGAGAAGAAAGCGACAATCCGGTGAAGTGGGTTGTGATCCAATGCAACAGCACGCAACTTACGGTTTTCAAGTGGACAAAGGAAGCTGCCGACGCGCCCCACGCGCGGCACTACTGCGGCGAGGCTCACGCGCAGGTGTATATCAGCCGATGGTTTGAATCCTTTTGCGGTTGAAGCGCAGTTGTCAGTGGCCAGTTGTCAGTGATCGGAGCACAGCGCTTCCGCAGTTTGGTCGGCTCCGGCGCGGGCTTTTCGGCGCATGGACTATTTAGTGTTGCATTCCCTCTCACGACGAGTACAATCGCGGGGAATCAGGATTGATTGAGAAGATTCCGCGTAGCACGATCCGCAACTGACGTTTTGTGAGTTCGGGAGGTCGTATGCGATCTTTTCCCAAATTGCTGAGGGCAGGTTCGCTGACAGCGAATCTGTTCTTGTCGGTGGCCGTTGCTTTGGTAATGCTGATTGGTTCTGCCAGCCGGGTATTCGGCCAGGCGCAGCCATTGATCACAGAGCTTGGTTTTCCCAATTATGCGGGGTCGGAGAGCCAGCCCACAAGCTTGGTCGTCGCCGACTTCAATGGCGATGGAATTCCCGATGTCGCCATGGCATCGAGCGATGTCTCTGTGTACCTGGGAAATGGCGATGGAACGTTCAAGCCTCCGGTCGGGACCTTTCCCAACCCAAATGGCACAGTTTTGCTGGCTGCGATCGTCGCCGCCGATTTTAACGGCGACGGCAAGGTAGACCTCTGCGCCGCGGATCAAGCCGGCAACATTTGGGTGCTGCTGGGGAACGGGGACGGCACCTTTAACCCGCCGGTTTCTTCCCCTACCTTGGTGGACAGTAGGCCTCTCTCAATGGTCGTCGCCGACTTCAACGGAGACGGAAAGCCGGATGTTGTTATTTCAGCGCCATACAATACTGACGGGTCGGAGGTGGAACTCCTGCTTGGAAAGGGCGATGGTACCTTCGCACCAGCCACTTCATTGATAGGCAATCTTAATCTTCCTTATCAGGTCGTGACCTCCGACTTCAATCGCGATGGCAAACCCGACATTGCAATAGTGTCTTACATCGGAGTTACTGTCCTTCTTGGAGACGGAGCCGGCGGATTTTCGTCCCCCGCAGGTTATGCAATCGTGGATCAGGGTGACATTGGTATCCCCTCCGCGTTGGTGGTTGCCGACTTCAATGGGGATGGCATTCCCGATATCGCCGCCGGTACGTCCGATGGTTCAACCATCCAGGTATTCCTGGGCAACGGAGATGGCACCTTCCAGAATGGGTTGGTAACGACATACGCTTCGATCGGAGGCGGCCCACAGAGCCCAGGATGGATGGGCGCTGCCGACTTCAATGGGGATGGCCACGTGGATTTGTTCCTTATCGCAAATCCAGGTCAGCTCTTGCTGGGTAATGGCGACGGCACGTTTCAGGCTCCAATCCAGGTAGCAAATCCCAAGCCGGCACTTGGGGCGGGAGCAGTTGCGGTCGCCGATTTGAACGGAGACCATAAACCGGATATCGTACTTACGAACGATTCGATTAACCAACTTGTTTCCATACTCAACACGCCAGGGACAGCCGGGTCCGCCATCGTTCCGGCCGTCTTCGATTTTGGCGCGCAAGTTGTGGGAGCGACGGCCGCAGCCACGACGGTTACGATCAGCAACCCCGGGACCAGCGCGATGGAGTTCTCCGGCCTCGCGATAAGCGATACGACTGATTTTTCCGCAACCAGTACATGTGGAAGCACTGTTGCGCCTGCTGCCCTTTGTGCCATCACCGTTACGTTTAAACCAGAGACCACGGGCGAAAAGACCTTGACTGTCACCTTCACCACCAATGACCCATTGTCCGCAGCCGGCAAAATCTCGGTAACCGGCAACGCAATTGCGCCGGTTGTTTCCACCAGCCCGGCGGAGCTTCAGTTCTCCTATCAGAAAGTGGGCACCACAAGTACGGCGCAGACCTTGCAGATTACGAATGGTGGCGTGGGTGCGTTGACGCTGGCCGTTTCCATCCAGGGAGACTTCCAGCAAACCAACAACTGCTTCACATCACTCGCGCAGGGTGCGAGTTGCACGGTGAGCATCACCTACTCTCCGCTGGTTCCTGGCTCTGAGGTTGGCCGCTTGGTGATGACCACCAACGCGGTTCCTGCACAGTCAGCAGTACCCTTGACCGGCATCGGCTATGTTGTCGGGCCGACGATCTCCGTTTCCCCGTCGTCGTTCAATTTTGGCTCGCAATATGTAGGCACCAGCAGCGCGCCTTCAGTTGTAACTGTTGAGAACACCGGCGATGCTCCTTTCACCATTTCCTCGGTCGCGGCTAGCACCGGTTTTGTTCCTCTCAGCACATGCGGAAACAGTGTGCAACCGTCGTTCTCATGCGCCATTGGCATCTTCTTCGATCCGGCAAGCACGGGCAGTCAGACGGGAACGTTGACCATCACCGACAACCTGTCATCGAGTCCGCAAACGGTGGCGCTCACCGGCAACGGGACTGCAATCGCTGTCGGCCCCTCTGCCGACAGTTCTACGGCGGAAACCCTCAGTGGCGGAAAGGCCGCATACCAGTTGAGCGTAGCTCCTGTCGCCGGATTCTCCGGCACCGTCAACCTATCCTGCGTTGAGCTTGCGGCGGGATACACCTGCGCTCTTTCGCAGCCTTCAGTCGTTTTGAATGGTTCCGCTTCGGCTTCATTTACCGTTTCGGTAACGGCTGCTGCCACCGCTGGTTTGCGGCCGACGCCCGGGCCCGGAATATTCAGCAGAATCGCCTTTGCGTGTCCCATCGCGCTGATCTTCCTCGGTGCCGGCATCTACCCGAAGTGGCGGCGACATTTCCTGGCCATCGGACTTCTAGTCGTGGCCGTGGCCTTCACCAGCTCCTGCACGAGCAGTCCGAACACAACCGATGGCTCCAGCCAGACCTATGTGTTTCTCCTGCAATCGCAACCGGCCAGCGGCATCACCATCGAAGCGCCTCTCACACTGACGGTTCCAAATCAATAGAAAGATGAAGCGATGAAGGCTTCGCCTTTACTTGTCCGGCGTGTACGTCCGGCGCAGTGAGACAGCCGCAACGGGTGTTTCGGTCAGGGACGTGCCGGTCCACTGGACTCGCGGACAACCAGCTCAGGAGCCATGACTACCTGCGGTGCGTACGCAGCTTCGCGGTTGGCGATCCGTTCCAGCAGAATCTCAGCGCCGCGCTTGCCCATCTCCATCAGCGGCTGGCGGACAGTTGTGAGCGAGGGCGTGGAATAGGCCGCGGACTGGATATCGTCAAAGCCAACCACGGAGACATCGCGGGGAACGGAAAGCCCGGCATCCTTGAGTGCGCGGATGGCGCCGATGGCGGCAATGTCGTTGAAGCAGAATACGGCAGTGAAGTCACGCGTTTTTTCGAGCAGGGTCTTCATGGGCTTGAAGCCGATTTCCGGCGCCATGGGGTGGTAACCATCCTTCATCGACCAGCCGGCGGAATCGATGCGGATTGCCAGATCGTGATCGATCTTGATTCCCAGTTCCCGGGCCACCTGCTGAATGCTCTCCCAACGAAACTCCGAGTCCGGGATGGCGCGTGGGCCGCGCATGAAGGCGATCCGGCGATGGCCCAGCGAATGCAGGTGATTCAGGGCCTGTTCCACAGCCAGGTGGTGATCCAGAACGATATTTGTAACGTTTTCAACTGAGCTGTGAGCCGAGATGGCAACCACGGGGACGGCGACTTCCACGTGGTCGGCGGGGGTGTTAAGCAGCAGCAGGCCGTCGACGGCGCGCTCGACCAGCATCTGCGGGTAACGCTCTATGAGTTCGCGTCTCCAGTCGTGGCACGCGGTGAAAAAGAAGTAGTTGGCGCTGGAAAGCTTCTGGACAACGCCACTCATAACCCGTGTGAAGTAGCCCTCGCTTAGGTCCGGCGCCAGCACCCCCACGCTCATCGACTTACTCTGACGCAGAGACCGGGCGAAGTAGTTGGGCCTGTAGTTCAGGCGTTCGGCGGCCTCGGTGACCCGGTCGCGGGTCTCCTGAGGGATGGATTTTGCCGAGGGAGAGTTATTCAGCACAAGGGAGACAGTGGTTTGAGAGAGCTCCAGGTGTTCGGCGAGCATGCGCAGATTCACGTGCCCTGGTGGCGTTGAATTCTTTCCCTGTGCCATGTTGGAGTTGTAACACGTTTTTGATGCTGGGAATAGTGTCGCTATTGGAACAGAATCGATTTTTCTCAAAGATAGACAGTATCGAACAGTAATATACGTTGACCCCAATAATAAAGCGGCGCTTTCCCCTTGCGGATACGGATAGCCGGCGCTTAGCGAAGGCAGATTCGCAACGCCCGTTGACGTACAGAATGAAGCGATTGCCGGCGCTCAGGCGGACAGGGTAGCTGGACGGAACGGAAACAGCTAAGCGTCCGGCGGAAGTGCAGCACCAACGGTTCACGCAGCGGCGCCGCAGGATGTGTGCTCCACGCAGCCTTCCACTCGCCGTGCGGCGGTTCCGGCTGGTTTGGGGCTTGCAAGGCGACGGGGAGGAGAATGAAAACAGAGAGGAAAAGAGTTGGACGCATGGGTTCGAGCCTTCCGGTGAACAGACGCCAGCTTAAACCATTCAATGCTTGAATTTTCCGCTTGTATGCGCTTGATTTCGCAAGGTTGTAACCTCCTGTTCACATGGGCCGGTTAGCCTACTGGAGGTGATCGTCAACGTGTCTGAGATTCGCATTTCCCAAGTTAAACCTCAACCTGAACCTGGCGCCCCTGAGCGGAAACGCCCTGCGGCGACCGCTGCATTGGAGACCTCGGCTGTCCGCAAGTATCTCCTTTCGCGCGGCAATTCGGCCTTCGCCGATCACGGGTTCAAGTGGTTGATGATACTGTGCGCCCTGAGCATCTTCGGCATCGTGGTGTTGATTGTCGCCGAACTGGTGATGCGTTCCAGTCTGGTATGGGGACAGCTTCACTTCGACTTTTTCTATAAGGCGTACATGGACCCCGGCACTGGACTGCCCAGCTACTGGGATCCGGTGAATGGCCACTTCAGCGCTATTCCTTTCGTTTACGGCACGGTAATTATTTATGGCCTATGGGCGATGTGGGTGCTGGTGCCGATCATGCGGGATTATGTGAATCCCTTGCTGGTTCGCTCTCTGGGCTGGACCGGATTCTTCGCGGACGACAATCCCACAGGGCTGGGATTTGTGACCGCCGCAATCATTTTGGCCGTCATGATTCTGCCCATTATCTCCTCGCTGACGCGGGAGGTGATGAGCGCTGTTCCGCACTCGCAGCGCGAGGCTGTACTGGCGCTTGGAGCAACGCGGTGGGAGATGATCCGCGTAGGCGTCCTGCGCAACGCGCGTATTGGAATCGTGGGAGCGATCATTCTGGGCCTTGGTCGCGCGCTTGGCGAAACCATGGCTGTCACCATGGTGATTGGAAATGCTCCGGAAATTCACCGGTCGCTGCTCTCCAATGGCTATTCGATGGCCTCGGTAATTGCGAATGAGTTTACCGAAGCGGTGAGCGATCTGCACCGAAGCGCATTGATGGAAATTGGATTGGCGCTGTTTATTGTGACAATTGTTGTGAACGCCTTGGCGCAGTTCCTGGTCTGGGCGGTCACGCGGGGCGCGCCGGCGCGGGTGAATTGAGGAGCTGCGAGTGAGTTCGAGCGACAACAATCTTGGGTCCAGGATTCGGGGGCTGACAGACGGCCTGGTGACGGCGTTGGCGATCCTGGCCACGGTGGTGGTAATTGCCCCGCTGGTCGCGATCTTCGGATATCTGGTGTTCAAGGGAGCGAGTTCCCTGAACCTGGATTTTTTCACGAAGATACCCAAGCCTGTTGGCGAGGTGGGCGGCGGCATGGCCAACTCCATCCTGGGTTCCGCGATTCTGCTTGGGATGGCCAGCGCGCTTGGCGTTCCGATTGGCATTGGAGGCGGAATCTTTTTGGCCGAGTTTGGACGCGGGACCAAGCTGGCAGACGCTATCCGGTTTACCGCCGACGTGCTTAACGGCGTACCGTCGATCGTGATGGGCCTTGCGGCTTACTCCCTGATCGTGGTTCCGCAAAACCACTTTTCGGCCCTCGCGGGCGGCGTGGCGCTGGGAATCATGATGATTCCCACGGTGTGCCGGACCACGGAGGAGATGCTCTTAATGGTGCCGCACGCGGTGCGCGAGGCGGCGCTCGGGCTTGGCGTTCCCAACTGGCGGTCGGTAATGTCCATCACGGTGAAGACGGCCTCGCCGGGTATTATCACCGGCTGCATGCTGGCCTTTGCACGCGTCGCGGGTGAGACGGCGCCGCTCATTTTCACCGCGCTGGGAAACAGCTTCTGGAGCACAAATCCCAACCAGCCGATAGCGGCGCTCCCTCTGCAAATTTGGATTTATGCGCAATCGCCTTACGACGACTGGCACAGGCTGGCGTGGGCGGGAGCGCTGGTGTTGATCATTTTGATTGTTGCCGCTGTTTCGCTGGTGCGGTATGTGGCCAGCCGCGGCGTGTTGAAGGGAGCAAGCTAGTGGGTGTTGGCATCGAGGTAACCAACCTGAATGCGTGGTATGGCACCAACCACACGCTACAGGATATCAATCTGAATATCCCGGCCAACCACGCCACGGCGCTGATCGGTCCGTCTGGCTGCGGCAAGAGCACCTTTGTGCGCTGCCTGAACCGGATGCACGAAACCAACCCCATTGCGCGGGTTACGGGTACGGTACGCATCGGTGAACTGGACATCTATGCGGATTCAAAGCCGGTGGAGATTCGCCGCAGAGTAGGCATGGTGTTTCAACGGCCCAACCCTTTTCCCACCATGTCTATCTATGACAACGTGGCGGCGGGACTGAAGCTGAACGGCTTCAGCAATCGGCGCGCGCTCGACGAGATTGTAGAGAAATCGCTGAAGAATTCGGCGTTGTGGGACGAGGTCAAGGACGATCTGAAGAAGAAGTCAGGCGCCAGCCTCTCCGGCGGGCAGCAGCAGCGACTTTGCATTGCGCGGGCTCTCGCAGTCGATCCGGAAGTGCTGCTGATGGACGAGCCGGCCTCGGCGCTCGACCCGGTTTCCACCTCGAAGATCGAGGACCTCATCTTTCAGTTGAAGACCCAGTACACGATTGTGATCGTTACCCATAACATGCAGCAGGCCGCCCGGGTGGCGGAGAAGACGGGTTTCTTCTTGAACGGGCGCATGGTGGAATTCGATTCAACGCACAAGATATTCACGAATCCCAGCGATAAAAGGACCGAGGATTACATCACAGGCAGGTTCGGATGACGCGCATACGGTTTCAGCAGAGCCTCGACGATTTGAAGCAGAACCTTCTGGTAATGGCCGGGCTGGCCGAGCAGGCCATCCAACGCGCCATCGAGGCTTATCGTGTGCGCGATCTGTCCATCTGCGATCTGGTGAGCCGAAGCGAAATTGCCATCAACCGGCTGGAACGGGACATCGATCAGGCCGCGCTCGATTTGCTGGCTATGGAGCAGCCCATGGCCATCGATTTGCGATTCATTCTGGCGGTCATCAAGATCAATGCCGATCTGGAGCGGGTGGGTGACGCGGCCAAGAGCATCAGCGACCGGGTGCGGAGCATGGACCAGATGGCGGTTGCCGATCTGCCGGTGGACATTCCGCGCATGGCATCGCTGGCCGCCGACATGGTGCGCAAATGCCTCCAGTCGTTTATCGAGGGGGATGCCGAGATGGCGCGCAGCGTCCTCTCCATGGATGACGCTGTGGACCATATGAATCGCGCTGCCTACAAGGCTCTTACGAAAGTGATGGAAGAGCAGAGCCACGTTGCCCCGCAGGCTCTGAATGCACTGATGATCTGCCGCAGTCTGGAGCGGGTTGCCGACCACGCTACAAACATCGCGGAAGACGTGATTTTCTGGGTGCAGGGCGCCGACGTGCGGCATCACAAGAGCGTGAGTGGCGGCCGGGACGCACAAGCCGCGCGATAACGGATAGTAGCGCCGGCTGTCCTGAGGGCCTCACGGCCCTCAAATTTCCCACCAATCCAGCGTCAACATGCGCGGATAATAAAGTCCAGCAAGTAAAACTACATTCGCACCGTGCAGGTTTCGGAGGACCTGCGCATAGGCGTCGATCTGCGGCGCGAACAGCTTGCGCAATTCCGGCAGCGCCGCAGCCGGATCGGGCACGTCGGCGTGCGCGGTCTTGTAGTCGATGATCCACCACGCATCCTGGCCGTCAACCAATGGCGAAGGCCCAGCGCGAAACATCCGGTCCACGCGAACGGTGCTCAAGCCGCCATTGACCACTCCAGCCCAGCGTGCTTCACTGGCAGCCTCCGCATGGGGCGAGAGAATCCATTGTGCAACGGGATCGTTCGATGCGGCGAGCGCCAGTTCAAGCGCCTCCGCCGCCAGCTTCGCGGCCTGCGCCTGATCCACGCAGCAGGCGCGAATCTGTGCAGCGACGCGGGGCTGGCAGTGTCCAAGCGCCGCGCGGGCCTGGGGCCAATCGGCGGCCGCACGCAGGCGGGCCAGCTCTTCAAAGAGCGTATGGACAGCAGTGCCCAGCGCGCGGGAGACTAGCCCACCCTCGTGGCGTGTGTACAGACGCGAACCGCCGATCCCGGAAATCGCGGCTTCCGCGGACGACTCGACGAGCGCCTGCAACGGCGGCCGATAGTCGTCAGGAAGCCGGCGAAGCAGGGTCGGCTTTGCTGGGTGCGTAGCGGACGCCATGACCAGTAGATTGCTCTCGCCAGAGGCGGCTATCGATTCGATGTACGCCTCCGCAGCCGGGCGGGCGGACTTCCACTCGTCGAAACGGCTCTGAATTTTCCCCTCCAGTGCCGGCCAGGCGATGGCCAGAAGGCTCCTGTTCGGATTCAGAAGGGTCAGAGAATGGTCCTGCTCCACTTTAAAGCAAGGGCGGGCGAAGAGGTGCAGTTCCGTGCGCGCACGGGTAGCGGCGACGTAGAGAATGCGGCGCTCGTCCTGCCATTCGCGGCCGGTGTAGACGCGATCGACCCAGGCTTTTGTTCCGCCCCTTTCAGCGCCCTTCGATTGCCGCGGGGCGATGAGGAACTCGGTCATTTCGCCTGATTCGTCCGGCTCGGCCAAACCGCGTTCGAGCCACGAGAGCATCTTCGGCTCGCCGCCGCCCACCCGGGCCTGCAAATCGGGTACGATCACGACTTCAAACTCCAGGCCCTTGGACTTGTGAATCGTCATGAGTTGGACGCCGCAATCGCTTGCGGCGGCGGGATCGGGAAGCGCTGTCAGATTGTCGAGTGCGGTGGTCAGCGCCTGGCCCAGCAGGTCCTGCTCGCCTCCGGGCTGGCGGTCGAGGCAGGTCCAGAGAAGCTCCAGGTTTGCGAGTGCGTTCGCGTCGCAGCAATCGGCCCCGCCGAGGCTCAGCCAGATTTGCTGCAACCATGTGCCCGGCAAAGCTCCGGGAGAGCTGGAGCGAAAGGCGCGCACCCGATCGCATGCCGCCTGGACGCGGCAGGCGGCAATTTTCCCGCCGCGGCTCAGCAGTTGCGCGCGCTCGGCGAACAGTTCGGGGATGGGCCGGGTCATCAGTTCGGGATCGTCCGCGCTCGTCAATTGGTGCAGGTCGTCCAGCGACAGGCCGCACCAGGGCGCACGCAGAACTCCGAGCCACGCCACGCGGTCGTGGGGATTCAGCAGCGCGCAGCCCAGCGCCAGTGCATCCAACACCTCCTGCCGAGCCCCGAGCCCTTCAATGCCGATGGCTCGAAAGGGAATGCCTGCGTCGCGCATCGCGGGAACAAGGCAATTCAGCGATTTCGCCGAACGAGCCAGGACGGCGATCCGGTATTTTTCGCCGTTGGCACGAGCCTGCCCCATGCGCACCGCATGGCTTTCGATGAGTTCGACGATCTGCTTCGTCTGGTTTTCGCGTGCCTCATCCCGCTCGCGTGCCGTTGTGGCATCTGACGCTTTGTTCCGGGTGGCTTGCGGCTCAAAGTTCAAGTGCAAATTGAAGCTTGAATGGGGTGACTTCTCCGCTTGGGAACGGGTTGGGCCGCCGAGTGCCACGGCGGGCACTGCGCTTGTAAAGGCCACGCTGCTGCCATCGTTTACGGCAAATATCTCATCAAACATCCGGTTCAGCCGAAGCACCAGATCCGGGACAGTTCTGAAGTTTGCCGTGAGGGGGACAAAGTCGAAGGGCAACGGCGGCTGCAGAGGGATTTCGAGGCCGATATTTCTGACCCGAGTAAAGAGCTCAGTCTCGGCCTGGCGGAAGAAGTAGATGGACTGCATGGGGTCGCCGACGGCAAAGCAGGTGCGGCCGGCGCGGTCAGGCCAGGCCCCGATGAGGTAAGCGAGCAACCGATGCTGGCGGCGGCTGGTGTCCTGAAACTCGTCAACCAGCAGATGGCGGATACCGTCGGCGACGGCGAGAGCGGAGTCTGTGGGAAGGCCGTCTTCCGCTTTGAGTACTCTGTTGGCGATCTGCGCAACCTCAACGAAGTCGACTTTTGCCGCCTCCGCGAAGACCACCTGAAGCTCGCCGGATGCGTGCCGAAGGACGGTGAAGCAGGCCTTCACAATCTCCCAGTCTTCCTCGGAATAGTGGAGCGAGGGCAACGAACGGACTACGGTCAGGGCCAACTCGAAGTCCGGAATCGCCGCGAGGCCGGCAATCAGTTTTGCAAGCCGAGCCTTTTCGGATTTCCGCTCCGATGGAAAGCCGAGGTTCTTGTCGATTCGCTTGCGGAGCCCACCGCCTTTCGTGAGCAGCAGATTCGCCAGGGCTTCAAACGCGGCAAGAGCCTCCGCAATTCTCGCGTCAGTGGCGAAGGGGCCCCGTGGAAACTCGGCCATCTCCGCCAGGTCCCGATGCTGCTCGCCGAAAGGCTGAGCGCAGGCAAAGCGTGCGAGTTCAAGCGCCTCCTCAGGTGCGCCGGGCGCCTGATTCAGGAGCCGGTCAAGCCGGTCCAGGGCTTCCCGGATAGCGTTGGCAAACGGCCGCTCCAGCCGCTCGCGCAGAGCGCCCCAGTCCGGTTCGCGGTCGAGGACAAAGTCGTGCATCCACCGGTCGCGATTCGCCAGCATCTCAACCAGCTGGTCTTCCATCTCCTGCCAGTTGTTGTCGCGCCAATCAAGCAGTTGCGCAATGGCCCCGCCGACGGCCGAATCGGTCGAGTCGATCTGCTGCATGGTACGGCGGGCTGCACGGTGGTAGAGTTCGCCGGGCTGTTCGGCGATGTCCAGACCTCCGCCAAGGCCGGAGAGAAGCGGCTGCTGCAGCGCCAGTTCCCGGCAGAAGGCGTCAATGGTGGAGATGCGCAGTTGGCCTGGCAGATCGGCCAGCTTCCAGCCGCCGGCTTCCGAGCGCTCCAGCACGCGGCGGGCAAGGGCAGTTGGTTCAGGGTCGCGAAGCGCGTCGAGAATGCGGTTGCGCATCTCCGCCGCAGCCGCAATGGTAAACGTGATGGCAACCACCTGGCCCGGCGCCTCCACCTCGGCAAGCAGGGAGAGAAATCGCTCGGTCAGCAGGGTGGTTTTGCCCGACCCGGCCGGCGCCTGTACAAGAACGGAGCATGTGGGATCGAGCGCGCGCTGGCGTTCGCGCAAGTCGGGAGGCACCCTGTCAGTCATCGGCAGCCTCCTCGTCCTCTGATTCATCTTCGGCGTCCAAGGCCGCGCGGTTCTCCTGAATCCGGCATAGAGTCTGCAAGCCGCAGCGCTCGCAGGTTTTGGGATACTCGCGAGGGTCAACTTTCGCATCGCCGTCTAGGAAGTCGCGTGCAAGCTCCTCAATCTTCCCGCGCCAGTCTTCCAGTAGTTCAAGGGTAAGGGCGTTTTTGGCGAGGCCGCTGGTGCTCTTCAGGCCGGAAAAAACATTGGCCGAAGGGTCGAAGACCCGGCCCTCGAAAGCCAGCTTGCCGGGCTGCACCTTCGCAAAAACCAGTCCGCCCAGTTCCTCGCGTTCCCGGTCGAGTGCAAATCCTGCGTAGAGAGGAAGCTGCACATCCTCGGGCCGGGGCAGGTCCCAGTACCGGAGCGAGACGTTGCCTGTCTTGTAGTCGATGACCAGGAGCGAGCCGTCGTTAAGGCGGTCGATCCGATCAAGGCGCAACTTGAACCGGATTCCCTCAATTTCCACATCGCGGTTTGCTTCGGTCTCCGCTACTTCGAAGGCGACGCGCGCGGCTTCGTAACTGAGCCACTCCGCAACCAGGCCGGTAAGGCGCTGCGCTTCCAGTTCCAGGTAGCGCCGGTGCATTCGTTCGCGCAATTGCGGACTGACTTCCACATCAAGAATCCTCTGTACATGCCTCATAACAAAAGAGGTATCGCCCGCGACTTCTTGAAGTTGCGTGAAAGACCAAATCTTGTCTCTCTGGTCGCCCCAAATGGAGTGGAGAACCTCATGCAGCAGATTTCCGCGTTGAAGGTGTGTCAATCCAGCCTCTGCCGGATCCCAACTTTTCGCGCCAAGACGAGCCGTGGCGAAGCCTTTGAAGGGGCACTGCGACTGCGAAGTCAACACTGCCGCACCCCCCCGAAGCGTGCCGGGGGGAAACGGAATCCGGCGTGAATCTTCAATGGAAAAAGTGATTGGGGGCGGGCTCGGGGGTAACGTCAGCTCCGGCGTGAGCAGGCAAGGCTGTCCGGCAAGCTGGACGATAAGCCGGGAAGGACGCAACTCAACAGCTTCATTTTGGCGGGCATAGCTGAAATGCACCTCGGGTGCGGAAGCCAGGACGCGCATCGTGACGGAGAGGGCCAAATCCCAATCCAGCCGAGGCGCAGCGTGCGGCATTTCCGCCTGACGTTGCACCTCGAGCGGCAGCAACGGGTTGGTCGAGCCGGCAACTGGCCATTTATCCTCATCCGCGCCCAGAAACCAGATGGCATCGGCGGTGAGGCCGGCGGACTCGGCCGGGCCCGCGATCACGATGGGCGCATCGCGCGACTCGGGTGCAAACAGCGTTGACTCCAGCGTGCGGGCCATGGTGGGAAGGAATTCCGCCCAGGCCATACGGCGGCCATCGAAGCCGAGCGAACCGCAGATCTCCACCGCCTGCCGCCAACGTTTGTGAGCTTGAAATTCAGCGCTGGAAAGAGCGCTAGATCCGGCAAACCGCGCAGACTCGAGCAGACGGGGCGCTAATTCGGCCCACTCCAGCGGGGATTGCATACGCCGTGCGTCTTCCCTGGGGCCTTCAAGCCGGCGTTGCGTTTCAGCCATGCGGCTCGCCCATGCTTCCAGTTCGGGGCAAGATCGACGGATTCCGTTGTTTGGCTGCAATTCGCTAAGGAAGGACTTTAGCTTCCACTGGGGCTGCTCTCGCCCGCGCCGGCGAATCGACAGCATCGCAGCCTGAAGCGCGGAGGTCTCCTGCGCGCTGCCGAGGTAACAGGTTGAGATCAGCCAGTCGACTTCATGTTCGGCTATTGGACCTGACAGCCACCGGAGCAGCAGGTGCGCCGCTCGCGGCAGCGTAACCTGGCTCAGCGGAACGCCCAGCGAAAACTCAAACAGCGGGGTCCGGACAGGGCCAGCGTTGAGTTGGAGGAAAGCGCGTTCAATCTCGCCGCGGCGGACGCTTGCGTCCTGCGTCACAACCAGCAGCCGTGCGTGCGGGTTCGCGGCAAGCCGCTGTCCACACCAGAGAACGCAGGCGGCGAGTTCAGTCCGGCTGTCGGGTGCTTCATAAAAATGGACCTCGGCGGCTGGGCTTCCGGATTCGGCCTGGCGCCATGTGCCCCAGGCGTTGAATTGTTCACGCTGAACCGGCAGAATGCGATCAAAGCCGGCAAGAAGAAGCGGCGGACGCTGGGAAGGCGTCACATGAAGCAGGGCAGTCAATTCCAGGGGCAGGCGCGCGGGGCTCAGCAGATTGCCGTCGCGGCAGGCTTCATCGAAAGCAGCGAGCCAGTTGCTGAAGGCACCGGCGTCCTGTTGCCACGCGCCGCGTACCTCCTTCTTCAACATTCGCGGCGCATAGCCGCAAATCAGTTTGTGGGCGTCCATGGCCAGACTGGCGAGCCGGTGGCGCGGTCCTTCCAGCAGAGTGGGCAGATGGTTATGGTTGCCGGCAATTTCGGCCCAAAGCGCCTGTTCCTGAATGGGGTTTAACAGCAGGCGCGGATCGGCCGCACCCCGAGTCTGTTCCTCCCACACGGAGCGAACAAAGCTGTTCCAATCCTGAATCCTAGGCGCTGGCCATGCCGTCAGGCCCTCAGCCCGGCGAGCGCGATGGAAAGCGGAAGCCAGGGCGCGGGCGGCACGGTCGCTGGCCGTAACCACCAGGCCGCCATTGCGCAGCCATGCGTCCATCTCCAATGCTGCCGAGGGGCCCATTCCAGCGTTATACGCCGTCAGGCTGGGGGAGTGCCACGCGCGGAAACTGGATTTCGGCAAGGGACTGGTGGCCTTGAAGCGTCCCAAGAACTTCCCCAAACACTGATGACTAGCTGCGTACGCCCCGACACAGACCATGTGTTGGAACTGCGCGACAATATTTCCCACTCTAATTTCTGACAAAGGAAGGTCGAATGAAGCTGATTATTTGCTACGCCGTGGCAACGGCTCTGTTGTTTGCTCCTGTACTTTGTTATGGCAAAGATACGAAAACCTACAAACACGCCTCTGAGTATCAGGTGGCTGTCCTGGACCAGAATCTCAGGGTTGCAACCGGGAGCGACGTAACCCTGGGCAAGACCATGACAGACGCGAAACTTGCGGGTGGTCAGGGCATCCACTTGCTGCATACCGATGCCGGGGACTTCCGTGTAGAAGGTCCCATCAACAAGGGCTTGTCGATCATGTCGGCATTGGGCTCGAACGCGTATCACCCTCCGGTGACTTACCACAACAAGTGGTTTCTGGATAATGTCCAACCCGGCACCAAGGTCTTGTTCGCTTCGGAGTGTGCGAGTCCGAACAGGAAACATCCTAATCAACCAGTTCGCTGTACGTTCTATTTTCCTGATCCGGATAGCTCCGATCATGAATATGAAACGCTCGGAGACTTCACGCCATTAGTCGCCGGCGATGGTAGCAATACGCAGAAGACCGCCAACACTCTTTGTGGTACCGGCAAGTTGAGACCGGACGTCGAAGCTCAGCTCTGCGGTGGGACACCAGTTCCAATAACGACACCACCAGCCCCCGCTCTTACTCCCATTCCGGCTCCAGCACCAGTTCCTCAACAGCAATAGCAAGGGAGTAAACTGGTGTGTGATTCGTCCGCTCCTTACTTCCTCATTACTCGCCGTCGCTGCATTAGCCGGGTGCCATAGCGTCCCAAACCCCGGCCCATCATCCTTTTCAGATTTGCCATCTGCCTCCGATCCTTCCATCAAGGTCTTCAAGCTGCGCGGAAAAGTCGTCGGCACCGACACCGCCAAAGGCGAGGTCACGCTAGATCATGAAGCCATCCCCGGCTTCATGGGCGCCATGACCATGCCCTATAAACTCAAGGATGCGAGCATCCTCAGCGAACTCCATCCCGGCGACAGGATCACCGCCGACGTGCTGATTTCGCAGGATGCCAACGCGGATGTGCTCCTCGACCACATCGTCGTAGTCGCGCAGGGCAAGCCCGATTACCGGCCCCAGG
>JBEKZG010000071.1:0-10522 GCA_049510095.1 Occallatibacter sp. | reverse complement strand
CGGACTGGCTGCGCCAGGACTCGGCGGTAACCTGGTCTCCCGCGATCGTCACCTTGGGGAGGTGAAAATTCTCAACGGCGATGCTGGTTTGTGAGCGCCGGACCGCGCTGTATTGAACAAAGGTGAGCGTCGTGCCGGGGCATAGGATTCGCGGTTTGTTGTTTGCAAAACCACTGCCAGAAAGAAAGATGGGGACCTCCGCGACGGAGGAAATGCCCCATTCCGCAGGTGCGCGGTCGAGCGACCCTACCCACGCGCTGCCTTCCATGTTGGAGTCTGACTGAGCCGGTGAGGCGGAACAGGACGATTCCGACCAGTGAGTTTCGACGTAGGTGAGCGTTGCCTTGCGCAAGGGCGAGATGCAGGTGATGCCGGTGATATTGCCGGGAGCGTCCTTGCGGGTTTGCGGGGCGCAGACGCCAAAATCGGGGACGGAAAATTTTCCCGTGGGAATTTGTATGCTGGTTGCGCTGGCTACTTTGGCCTGAGTGATGGCGAGGGTAAGCCGCACACTAACTGGCATGGAACGGAACTTATTGTATTCCGAGAGGGGCATCGGGAAGGTTGCGTTAGTGAAGCTTTTATCCTGGAGGAACTTCAGCCCCGACGGTTGCCACGCCGATGTCCATTGTGAGCCGTCGGGAGCCTTGACGACGGCCCGAACACTGTCGACCACGGCGGCGTATCCCTCCGCGACGCCGGACTCCGCGACGGGAACCTCGACCGGAATCATGATGATCCGCGACCCTGAATTCGATGAAGTGCTCCAGCGCAGGGGATTGGGGTCGTACGACAATTCAATGGGCGCGCCGGCTGGATTAGTCACGATTGGATACTCGCGGTTCATCAACGCGTGATCGGGCGCAATGAGGATCGCCGCGCAGAGCAGGATCGGAAGCGCAATCAGCACTAAGCGGGGGAGCCAAGACTTACGCAAGGCATATTGCATCGCGATGGCAGCGCCGCAAGCAGTCAACGCCAGCGCAAGGCACAGTCGATCGCCGATAGGGCTGTACTCGCTGAAGGGTGGGATGCCAGATCTTGCTGACAAAAGAATGAAGACGGCGATAAGGCCCAGCAGGACGGCGAGAATGGTGAGCGTCATGCGCGCGAAGCTGGATGTGACGGTTGCCAGCGCGGCAAGGGGAAGGACGATGGTGCCCGCGATCAACAGCAAACTGAAGAGCAGTCCGGGGAGATAGGCCTGCGGATGAGATCCTGCTTCGGCCAGCAAAATGTATTGCGAGAAGAAGAAGGGCACACAAAGGAAGACAACGAGGAAGGCCAGTTTTGCAGCCAGCAGACTCTTCCATTCATAGGGGCGCGTGACCCAGAACTGCGTGTTGCCGACCAGCCGTTCCGCATGGATGACGCGCGCGATGAGAACCCACCAGCTTAAGGGTATGAGCAGGGCAATCAAACTGCTCAGAGATTGCAACGTCTGGCTCTGAAAGTCGTTGTTACCCAACCACTGATGGGGCAGAACCCAAACAAAGGTGGCGCAAACAGCCAGCGAGAGAAGAATCTCAGGCCAGAAGCGGCGAGCATCTTTCAGGAAGATATGCAGAATCTGTTTCATTCTGCTGTCCTTTTGGGTTCGGCCTGATCTGGATGTGACCCAGCGCGGGAACGCCCGGACTTGGCGACGGCCAGGAAGATTTGCCGGAGTGGCATGGGATCGAAGGTGATGTCGCGGGCTGTTGGGAAGACCTTTGCGAGTTCGACTTCGGAAGCCTGGTATAGATAGGCGCTGTGGATGAAGTGTATGACGTGGTCGGTGAGTTGGGGCTGGAGCCAGGTTTGTGGGAGATTCTCCGGGAGCGGCAGCGGATTCTCCAGGGTGACGGTCACATCGCGGAAACGAGCGGAGAGGACAGACATTTCTTCAGAGAAGAGCAGGCGGCCATGTTCGAGGTAGCCGATGTGGCTGGAGAAGCTTTCAATCTCGGCCAGATCGTGGGAGGAGAGAAAGATTGTGGTTTCAGGGGCGCGCTCGATGAGGCCTTCGATGAGTTCGTCGCGCACCAGCGGATCGAGGCCCGAGAACGGCTCGTCAAGGACGATGAGCGAGGGGCGATAGGCGAGTGAGCTGGCGAAAGCGGCCTTCATCTTCATGCCGCGCGAGAGGTGCTTGAGCTTGCGATTGAGAGGCAGATCGAACTGGCGGACGAGCTGCTGCTCGAGGGTGCGGTCCCATTGGGGATAGAAGGGGCGATAGTAATCGAGCAGGCCGCCGACGGTCATCCATTCGGGCATCTGCTGGTTCTCTGAGACGTAGCCGATGCGGTTGAAGGCTTTTCCGGCTAAGCGGCGGGACTCGATGCCGAGTACCTGAGCGCGGCCGGCGGTGGGGCCGAAGATGTTCATCAGCACCTTGATGATGGTGGTCTTGCCGGCGCCGTTGGGGCCGACCAAGGCGTATATGGCTCCTTCGGGAACAGCGAGACTGAGGGTGTCGACGGCCAGGGTGCGGCCAAACCTGCGGGATAGATTCTCAGTGCGGATGGCGTCGGTCATTGCTCTCGATTGCCTCCATCGTTGGGCTTGGCGGCGGGGTGGGTTGAGGTGTTGGCGGAAAGGCGATCCCAGTGATCGGCGATCGAGGCGAGCATCTCCTGCTGCTCGATGCCCAGGCGCTTGGCTTCGACGACCAGCTCCTCGATCTCATGGCCGAGGAGTTGAGTGCGCTCTTTTCTGCTGGAATCGGGAAGGACGGCGACGACGGTGCCGATGCCGGGGCGGGTCTCAAGCAGACCTTCCGTCACCAGGTGGGCTACGATTTTGTGGGCGGTATTGGGATTGATCTTGAGTTCCTTGCTGAGGGCGCGGACGGAGGGAAACGGATCCCCCGGGCGCAATTGCCCGGAGACCATGGCCCGCTTCGACGCGTAGACGATCTGCTCGAAGAGGGAGACGCCGGGACGGAATGTGACGCGGAAGGGAATCACGTGTGTACTATAACAGATAGTACACCTAATGCAAGAAGAAAACGCCGGTCGAGATTGACTCGTCCCAGATGGACGTGCGGTGAAAGTTCAGGATCGCTTTGAAGGCCGCGAAATTGACGAGGAATCCGGGCCTTCAAGGGTCAATGGCGGTTTCATGCGTGACATGGAAAGAAATATTTATCCCATGAAATGATTCGGGTTGACCCTGGGGGCTGAGGACCCCAGAATGAAAGGAACTGTCATCCCGCAAGAACGACAGTTTGGGCTTGGGAGATGGTCAAAAGAAAAAGAAGAAATTGAGGTCTTCATGGTTGCTTATCTGCTTTTGCTGGTTGCAGTTTTAACCCGTGTGCTTCCCCACGCGGGGTGGTGGAACTTTACGGCGGTGGGCGGGGCGCTGCTTTACTTCGGGGCGCGGCGCTCGCGGCGGGAGATGCTGGTACCGATGGCGGCGCTGATGGCTACCGACTACTACCTGACTGTGTACGCCTACCACTTCCCGTTCCGGTTTGATGGGTATGCAGTGACTTGGAGCTGGTATCTGGGGGCGATGGTACTGGGGTTGATTCTTCTGAAGACGCGGACGACCTTTGCGCGTGTGGGTGCGGGGGTGGTGCTGGGGCCTACTTCGTTTTTTGTGGTTTCGAATTATGCGGTATGGGCGGGGAGCGGTATGTATCCGCGGACCTGGGCTGGATTGTCTGCATGTTACGTGGCGGGGCTACCGTTTTACCGGAACGATTTGGCGTCTGCGGCAGTGGTCGCGGGGCTGGCGTTTGGGGTTCCGGTGCTGGTGCGGCGGATGCAAGGTGCGCCGGTTGTTGCTGCGGCGGTTGCGGGAAAGTAGGTTCTTGGTTCCAACCCTTCCGATAAGTTTCGCGGCGGCGGCAAGGGAGGGGGCACGCGGCAACTCATTCTTGAACGGATGTTGATTGGATTCTTCGTGGAAGGAGGAGTTATGGAGGCTTCAGCCCAGGTTTCATCCGTGCCGTTGGAAGTCTACTTGGAAAGCTCCTTCGAGCCGGACGCCGAGTATGTCGACGGCGTGATCGAGGCAAGACCCATGGGTGAATGGAACCACGCAGACTGGGAGGCGGCGATTCTCGAGTCTTTCAGAAGCCGTCGCCATGAGTGGAATATAAGGATGGCCGCGGAGCTAGAAGTACAGGTGGCTCCGGGCAATTTTCGCGTTCCCGATCTTGCGATCACTGATCGTAACAGGCCCGTCGAACAAGTTATCACGCACCCGCCGATCGCCGTTTTCGAGATTCTGTCGCCTGAAGACACGGTGACGCGCATGATGGCCAAGCTCGGCGAGTATGAAGATATGGGTATTCAAACGATTCTGGTCCTTGATCCGAACGGCAGGAATTTCCGCTATTCAGATGGGAAGCTTGAACGCTTGGCCAAGCAGGCATTCGATCTTCCCGGAAGCGTATGCCGATTTGATTTGGCGGAGATTGAGAAGCTGCTCGATTGAGAGAACTGTGTAGGATGGTTAGTCTTCGAGCAGTTTGCCGGCACGTTTTCTTCTGATCCACCAGAAAGCAAAACCCAGGAGCGCGAGAGCGCCTACGATTCCTGCGGCTGTCAGGGAATGGTGGGCTACTACATCTACTGCGCCAGGCCCGAGTTTGAGAACAAGCAGCGAAAGAACAAGCCAGCGGACCATGCGGCCACAGAAGACGGCGAGCATGAAGGGGATTACGCGCATCTCAAAGACGCCGGCGGCAAAGACAAAAGCTTTCCATGGCGTGGGCGGCGGCAGCATGGAGGGGATCATCATGGCCAGGAATTCCTGCCGCTCGAAACGGGTGCGCATTCGATCGTAGCGCTCACGGTTGACTCGCTTGAGCAGGAAGAGTTCGCCGCCCGCGCGGCCGAGGCCGTACGGAAGCAATCCGCCGATTGTGGAGCCGATGGAGGCGAGGAGGCAATAGAGCCAGAATTTGCTCTTGTCATTCCAGACGGAGAAGGCCAAGAATGCATCCATGGGGACGGGGATGGTGGAGGAATCGAGTAAAGCGAGCGCGCCCAGACCCCAAATGCCGAATTTGGCCAAGAAGGGCAAGAGCACTAGATTGATTTTGGCCATCAGGTGCGCGAAAAACTGCTTCAAACAGGAGTCCCCTTCTAGCCAGTAAGGCGTCTTACCATCAGGAATCATTGTACGGGCCGGGATGCCGGACAAAGATATCGACGGAGTGAGAGAATAGAAAGAAAGGACTTGAATTGGAGCCGGTGGGCGCGTGTGCGCCCGGTGGAACTCCGGTATAACGAATGCTCTCAATTAAAGCGCCAATCGATGAGAACGAGCCCGCCGCTCCAGCGGCAGCGATCAAAGAGGTTCGTGATCGGGAGCCGGAGCCAGCCTCGCCCATAGTTCGGGGTTCGCGGTGGGTAGACTACGATACCCACGAACTGCTGGAGATGATCAGCGACCTCGAAGACGAGCGTCGCTGGGCGCGTTTGCGGGAAGGCGTGCTGTGGGCAGTAATTGTCCACGCGGCGATCATTCTCGCCATGTTTTTGCTGCCCAAGTACATATATCAGCCGCGGGTCATCGAGCCGAGCACGAAGAAAACGAACGACGATTGGACCTACCTGGATTCGCCAATCGTGCCGCCTAAGCTGCCTGCGCAAAAGGCGACTGTGGCGCCTCCGGTAAGGCCGCAGATCGATAAGAAGACGCTGGAGGCGATGAACAGGCCCCAGCCGCCTGTGCCGCAGCCGGCGCCGCCGCAGCCCGCTCCGGCGCCTGCGCCTGCTCCGGCACCACCGCCGCCACCGGTTCCGCAAACGCAGCAGCCGCAGGTTGAGGCTCCACGTCCGCAAGCTGTTCCGAGGCCAAGCTTCTCTATGGGATCGCAGAACCCGATCGATCAACTGCACGACGCAATGAAGGGCGCTTCGGGCAATCCTGGGTATGGTTCCAGCAACTTGCCTTCCGGCGGCGGGCTGGCGATGCACCCAGGGGCTGGGACGGGCGGTGTGGAGGTGTTGAATCCCGAGCCGGGAGTGGACCTTGGTCCCTGGCTGCGGCGCTGGCACTGGGAGACGCAGAAGACGTGGGATCCGTTGATACCGGATGAGGTGAACCCGCCGATCTTGAAGCAGGGCCAAGTGCTGATTCACTTCAAGGTTCTTCCCGATGGGCGCATCATGGAGGGGAGCATGATGCTGGAGGGGCGATCGGGCGATACCGCGCTGGATCGCGCGGCATGGGGTGCGCTGCAGGGTTCCAATTATCCGCCGCTGCCTAAGGATTTCCACCAGCCGTATCTGGAATTGCGGGCGCTGTTTATGTACAACATGAGACAGCAGTAGGGCAGCGAGTGAGCAGGTCAGCGAGTTAGCAAGTCAGTAGAGCTCGTGCTGGCGTCGGTGGGTTGTTCGGGGAGCAGCAATTGCTCTTCCCCGGAGGGGGTCTGATGCTCGTTCGCGTGGGGCAGGTGAATGCCGTCTTGTGCGAGCAAAGCTTCGTAGACCGGGATGCGACGCCAGTGACGCGCGATGGCGAAGGCGCTCATGTTGGCGATCATGAGGGGCAGGACAAGGCCGTAGCCGCCGGTCATCTCGAAGACGATAAGAATGGACGTCATGGGGGCCCGGATGATGCCGGCAAAGACGGCTCCCATGCCGACGACGGCAAAGGCGCCAATCGCGTCGTTGGAGTGATGAAAGACGGTCACGTCGAGGTATCCGACCGCGCCGCCCAGCATGGAGCCCATGAAAAGCGCGGGGGCAAAGATGCCGCCGGAACCTCCGCTGCCATAGGAGCAGACCGTGGCGGCAAGCTTGAGAACGCAGAACACCACCATGAGAAGAGGGGCCATGGTTCCGGTGAGCGCGATGGTGAGGGTCCTATAGGGGTCGCCGGCGATGCCATTCAAGTGGAAGAGATAGAGCGCGAGCGCGGCCATGGCGCCGGTGGCGAGGCCACCGATGGCGGGCTGGACCTACTTGGGAACGTGGGTGAAAGTCTTGAACCAGGCGCGCAAATTCAGAAGCGAATCGGTGAAGACGACGGATACGATGGCTGCCAGGACACCGAGCAAGGCGTACCACATGAGAGATTGCCATTCGCTGCTGTCAAAGGTGTAGGCATGCTGGACGTGAAAGACCGGATTTGAACCGAGGATGGAGTGCTCGACGACGGCCGCCAGGGCAGCGGCGACAATGACACCGGAGAGCATGGTTTGATCCAGGTCGCCGATCAACTCCTCGAGCGTGAAAGTGATGGCGGCAATGGGCGCATTGAAGGCGGCAGCGATGCCGGCAGCCATGCCGACGGAGGTCATGCGGCGGCTATTTTGCGGACTGAGGCGGGCTGCCCTGGCCAGCATACTGCTGACGCCGGCGCAGATTTGAACGGTGGGTCCTTCGAGTCCCAGCGATGCGCCGGAGCCGATTTGAAGGGCGCAAAGGATGAATTTTCCGATGGTTTCGCGGATGGTGACGTAGCCGCTTCGAAGGGCATAAGCCACTTTCACCTGGGGAATGCCGCTGCCGGCAGCGGCAGGTGCGAGGTAGGTGAGGCCGAGGCCAACAACGAGGCCGCCGAAGCCGGGTGTGAGGATGGTCCACCAAATCCAACTATACCCAGGAGCGTTGTTGGCGCGATCGATGAAGAGCGATTCCAGCCTGGCGATGCTGAGGTGAAAGGCTACCGCCGCGAGTCCGCAGAGACCGCCGGCGATGATGGTGATGGCCAGGGTTCGCTGGCGCTCATTCGGCGCGCGACGAAGCAGCCAGGCGTGAAAGCGGGAATAGAGACCGGAGAAGCCGACCCAGTATTTGGGTTGGGTTGGTTTCTGACTCGCGGGAAGGGTCACAGTTTCAGTATAAGGCGGGGCCGCTGCGGCCGAACTCGGGTTTTGGTCCTACTGGGGCTTTGGTTCCGTTGCGCGCATAAACTCCGCGAGGTAATCCTTCCAGACGGCGGCTACGGTGTGGGTGCCGTGACCTCTGGAGGCGTCTGAGATGGGGAGCAGGATGAAGCGGGCGTTGGGCATGCGCTTGACTTGTTTTTCGGCGATGCCGAGTTCGGGCGGGTTGATGCAGTCGTCGGCGGAGTTGATCCAGAGGACGGGCGTGGCGATCTGGCCGAGACGCGGGCTGGGGTCGTAGTTGCGGCCGGCGATCTGGACCGGGAGGCAGGCGAAGGGCGAGAGAGCGTCCATGAACCCGGGGTAGGTTTCCGCCCAGACGAAGGACTGCATGCAGCCCATGGAGGTGCCGAGGATGAGACGGAGGTGGTCGATCTTCATCTGGTCGAGCATGAGGCGCTGGCTGCGGACCATGTCGTCGTAGTCGTAGGCGGGGAAGTGGGCGTGGAGGCCGTCGGAGGGTTTCGAGCTTTGGCCGTGGCCGATGTCGTCCGGGAGGACGAGGAAATATTTTGTGATGTCGAGGGGTTGGCCGGCGCCGAAGAGGGCGTTGGAGAAGATTGGATTCATGAGGGAATGGGCGTCGCCGCCTGTGCCGTGGAGCAGGAGGACAGCGTTGTCGACGTGGCCGGCGGCGTTGCGGTGGGGCTTGCCGAGGGTCAGGTAGTGGAGTTTGAGTTCGGGGAGGGATTCGCCGGTACCGAAACGGAAGTTGGGGAGGACTACGAGGCCGTCGATGGTGGGGAAGGTGAGAGTTGGGGATTGCGGCGCGGTGGGGGAATTGGCGGATGAGTTAGCTGCGGGCATGGACATGGTTTGGGCCTGGGCGACAGCGCTGAGCGATAGAAGGAGTGTGGCCGCTATGGGGAATCGGGCGATGCTTGGGCGCATGTTTGGGCTCCGGGAGTTTGCGCCTTGAGGATTGCTTTTTGTTTGGGATTCGCAAAGGGGATGGGAGCGGTTGTTGTTCACACAGATTTCGCAGGCGGCGATCTTCAATTGCGCCAACCCTCTTTGATACGCTCGCATTCCATGTTTATCGAGTCGCTTGCAAGCAGGGTGGTAAAGCAACCGCGTAGCTGGTGGCGGCGCTCTAAAGAGCACAGTCAGTGCCAGGCTGCTTGCCATAAGTTGGAGCCAGGCCATTTGCCGTACACCGGCCAATTTGAGGTTCCCCCATGCAAACAAGGAAGTTTTCGCGCTTGCTTGCGCCAGCGATGTGCGCTTTGCTGGCGTCCACCATTTCATCAGTTGCACAGAGCTCAGCCAGATTCAACATTGTTACCAGCAACGCCGCTCCCTATAATCCCGGGAATATCTATTCGGTCGACGTGAATAACGACGGACTGACCGACATTATTCAGGACGGAGGCTACTCGCCCTCCGCATTCTTCGTGAGTATCAACAACGGCAATGGGACGTTTGCGGCGCCTGTGGAGTACACGCTTCCGGTGAGCACGGGAGAGCCCACGTGCATTGCCGCGGCGGACTTCAACAACGACGGCAAGATCGATATCGCGGTGCCCCTTACCGGGACAAGCGAGATTGCAGTGTATCTGAACAACGGGAACGGCACGTTCAAGTCGCCGATCGTCACTACGGTCAATTTGCCGTCAGGCACTACGTTTGCGACGGCTGGGTGCGCCGCGGCGGACTTTAATGCTGACGGCAATAAGGACTTTGCGGCCTGGACCACAGCGTGGACTGACGGAGGCTTTGAGTCCGCGACCGAACTCCACGTGTTTCAAGGGGAAGGGAACGGGAGCTTCAATGCATCTTCAGCGTATCCCGTGCTTGCCGGACCGTCGTTTCCATATGGAATGCAGGTGTTTGTGGGCGACTATGACGGCGACGGAAAGGCCGACATTGCCGCGAGCGCGCCGGCTTATAGCGGTGACACCAGCACGGTCTACGTACTTTATGGGAACAACGACTTCACCTTCGACACCACGACTCCCTACGTGTACAGCGGCCTGCTGTGGATTGGCAGTGGCGACTTGAACAGCGACGGCATCACCGACCTGTACATGCTGACGAACTATAGTCCCGCGCCGCAGCAGGTTGGCGTGTTTTACGGGGACAAGTCGCGCACGTTCAACAGCTACTGGATCGACACTCCCTCCGGATACTCGGTGGGCTCGGGTACGGCTGCCTGGACGTGGATGTCGGAGCTGACGATGGCGGATTATAACGGCGACGGCCACATGGATCTGGCCGCGTCGACTGCCAGCTCGAGCAGCAACGCGCAGTCCGTTGTGGTGTTCCTTGCCGGCGCGAATCCCGGCGAGTTCACTTCGCAGGTGGTCAGCTTGCCTGCTGAATCCCCGTGGATCACTTCTCCCGTTGCCGGACTTTTGAGCAGCTACCTGAAGCCCGACCTGACGCTGAACCAGAGCAACACTGGCAGCAACGACACCACGCCTACGACGCTGCCCGCTCTGCTGAACACAACCGAGGGACTCTTTGGAATCTGCCCTTATCCCAAGAACGGCAAGGTCTTCAACGTGTGCGCGGCGGGAATTTCGCAAGGAGACATTGCGGTCGTCAGCGCGGCGGCGGACTCATTCGGAAAACTCCGCAGCATGAAGTTGTTTGTGGATGGAAGCATGGTCGCGACGCAGGATCATACGTGGGATACGCACGCCTACTTTGATTGGGCGGGAAAGTTTACGAGTGGGCCGCACA
>JBEKZG010000070.1:0-10529 GCA_049510095.1 Occallatibacter sp. | reverse complement strand
GTGTTTCAGGAGCCCCTCCAAAATGGATATTTCCTGGGTCAATGGTTTCTCCGCGGCAGCCAAGTTCCTTCGCCTGTTTTTCGCGGACGCTCCGAGTGCGGGATCGGCCGCTGTTACAAAGGCGTTTGCTTCCTGATTAAGCCCGACATGCAGATCAGTGAGAGCACGCAAGTCCTGCGGGTCTGCAGTGACAAAGCGCCGAAGCGATTGAACAATGCCTGTCAGGAGTGCGTTTGCCTCGGAGCATCTTCCCAATTCAACCAGGGAGAATGCCTGGTCCAGGAGCATTCCGTTGTGCATTCGTTGCATGCGCAGGCTTTCCCGTTCGCTCTTGGGCAACGCGGCAAGGCGCTCGAAGTCGATCAGAATGTCCGTAAGGGCCTGGTCCTGATCGGTCTCCATCTCGGCTCGAGCGATCTTCACCTGGCCGACTACGAGATTCTCTTCGGCGCGCTGAAAATGTGGGTCGATACTTAAAGCTCGACTGTTCAGGTCGAGAAATCTCCGGTACGCGGAGATGGCGCCAGGCAGGTCGTTCAGACTGTCGATGGTTGTGCCTAGCTCGTCGCCCAAAACGGTATATGCACTTCCCGCATCGCAGAGCTCCGTTGGAGTGGGATTGGGAAGGGAAGTCAATTGGTCGTATGTGGCAATAGCTGCTTGTGTCGTTGCAATGGTTTTTTGGACCGGTACGGTCCCGAAGAGAATCTGCGCGCGCAACAACTGTGCGATGGCCAGCGAATGAAGCGCCTCCCGATCGCTGGAATTGCGGCCGGCAAACGGCTTGCTCAAGGCGATCGCTTTATCGACGCTGACGAGCGCGCCCGCAGTGTCGCCCAGGTTCTGAACGTAAGTGCTTCCTTGCAGGTTCCCGAGCCGGGTGTAGGCATTGGCCAGATCGAGCTGCGTCTGGCGGTCACCGTGCGCATCCTGGGCCATGCGGTCAAGGTGTTTCAGCACGCTGGTGACCAGCAGTTTCTGCGCGCCGGTCGAGCCGGGTATCTGCTGGATTGCATCATCCAGCTCGGTGAGCAGGGAGTTGCTCAACTGGCGCAAATCGGTGGAACGGGCTTCGGCCTTGCGCCGCTCCTGGTTGGCCAGGCCGGCCTGCCAGAGAACGCCGGTAACCCCGGCGGCAAGCGTGGCAACCAGCAGGAGCGCAGCGGCCAGTCCCCAACGGTGGCGGCGCATGAACTTCGCGGCACGGTAGCGGACCGTGTCGCGCCGCGCCGCTACTGGCCGCCCTTCAAGAAAGGCGCGAAGATCGCCGGCAAAGCGCTCGGCGGTGAGATAGCGCTCCTGAGGCTCCTTGCGAAGAGCCTTCATGAGGATCGCTTCCAGATCGGCATCGAGTCTCTTCTTAGAACCAAGCACCTGGAGTGGCCTGCGCGGAGGGTCATCGCAGACCGCGCGCAGCATTTCCGATGTGGTAGGTTCCTTTAACTCGTATGGCGGCGATCCAGTGAGAAGAAGATATAAAAGCACACCCAGCGAGTAAGTATCCGATGCCGTGGTTATGGGATTTCCCAGGACTTGTTCCGGGCTCGCGTACTGCGGGGTAAAAGATAGAAAGCCTTCACGGGTAAGTAAGCTATCCTTTGCGCGCAGCGATGGAGAAAGCAGCTTAGCGGTTCCAAAGTCCAGCAGCCGCGGCGCGCCATCCTGGGCGACAAGGATGTTATCCGGTTTCAGATCGCGGTGGACAACAAGGTTCTGGTGAGCGAACTGGACCGCCTCGCAAACGCGCAGGAAGAGAGCGATGCGCTGGGTTCGGGAGAGATTGCGTTCCTCGCAGAAGCGATGGATCGGGAGGCCGTCGACGAACTCCATTGTCAGGTATAACTCGCCTTCGCTGGTAACTCCCCCATCCAGGAGGCGAGCTATATACGGATGTTGCAAGCCAGCCAGAATCTGCCGTTCCTGGCGAAACCGCTCTCGAAGTAACTCAGATGAAAAAGGCAGGTCGATCAGTTTGATGGCGATCTTTTGCTCGAACTGTCCGTCGGCGCGGTGCGCCAGATAGACTGCGCCCATTCCGCCGCGCCCCAGGAGGCGGTCTAGTTCGTAGGGCCCGACCTGCTTTCGTTCCGGCGGCTCGCTGCGGGCTTGCGCCGGCTCGCGGCGGCATAGTTCCATGGTTTGTTCTTCAGCCTCGCATGCCTTTAACAGGGATCGCACTTCATCGGCAAGCGCGGGGTCCCAGGTGCATCGAGCCTCGATCAAATCTTCGCGCACCTCATCGGGAGCACCAAGCGCCTCCGTAACGATCGCTTCAACTCGGGCAAACATTTCGGCAGCTTGATCCATAAGGAGTATTCACTCCGTCTCTTCCGTTTACCGCCGACTCAGATTGCGAGGAACGCGGCTGGAATGACTCAAACAGCCACTTGGGCATCGAGCGAATCCGGAAGCGCATCCGGTTGAAGTCGGCGGTACAGCCATCCTTTAATGAACTTCAGCTCGCGATCGACGGTGGCTTTGGATATCCCCATCAGCGCTGCCGTCTCTTCGGCGGTGCAGCCGAGAAAGTAACGCAACTCGACCAATTCGACTTTTTCGGCATCGAGCGCGGCAAGTTCGTCCAACGCGAGGTTCAGGTCCAACAGCTTTGGGCTATCGGTTTTGACCCACAAAAGCTCGTCGTTGAGGGGGACGCAATTACGGCACCCGCCGCGCAATTTGATTTGGTTTTCCCGGGCATTATCGATCAGAATCATGCGCATCATGCGCGCGCAGAAGATATAGAAGTGCCGGCGGTCCTCCCATGCGGCTTTCTTTTGCCGCAGCAGGCGCAGATAGAGTTCGTGGACAAGGACTGTTGCTTGCAGAACGTCAGGATTCAGTTCCCGATTCACATAACCCGCGGCCATTCGGCGAAGGTGAGGGTAGACCAACGGAATCAAATCGTCGAAGACAGAGTGATCCCCATCTCTCCACATTCCCAGCAGAATTGTGATTTCGCCTTCGGGCGATTGCAAAACGCTCTCGGTACGCACAATAGCCTTTTAATCGATTTTCTAGAGAGCGTACCACCACTCCCGCACATTTTGCTGTGATATGGGTGCTCTTTTTTTCTGAATTTTACAGCGCAATGAAAAGCCGGGCGGGCTGAGGCATTTCTTCCGTGCCGCTCGCAGTATCAGATGAATTGAAAATGCGGCTTCCCTTTGCATGTCGGCGACTGCAGGGTTTGAATTCCAAAGCGTCCTCCCCCGGATGGGCGGCTCTTATTCGGACCCGTTGCAGCCTGAATCGTTTTTTTCAACCGGTTAACGACCGTGGGAGAACCAATGGCTTTAGTTATTCTTCTTCTTATTTTCTTCGTTTAGGCAGTCACCCGGGAGATGTTTCACGCTCACAGGACAGACTATTTGCGCGCGAGGGCACGGCGGGAACCGTCGTCCGGGCAGACAAGGGGCAATATGGACCATCTAAGAACGCTCGCCATTCTATTAACTTGCGCATTCCTTTTCGCGGCTGGATACACGCTCGCGGTGCACAGCTTCTGACGTCTTTGCCGTGAATCACGCTTGGACCGGTGGCCTCACCGATCGCCTGATGGCAAATCTGGAATGTCCGCACTGCGGCATCAAATGCTGAGGCGAAGGATTGGCCGTTTGCTTTACTTCTGTTGGTCTTGGTAAGGAAGGAGGGTTCTTATGCCATATGGCATTATCAGGTTGTCTCGGGATTCATACGAATCGGTACGGGCTAAGGTTGAAAGCGGGCGCTACGCGAATGCCGATGAACTGATGAGGGCAGCCCTGCGCGCCCTGCAACGGGAAGAGGCGGCTTCCGCAGCCAGGGGATCGTCTCTCGGCATTGCGGAAGGGGATGTTTTTCGGAAGCTGTGGGAGGCCGCGAATCGGTCTTCGCAGTTTCTACGGTAGCTGGGCGGAGGACGTTTTGGAATCCCCGTTCCAATTCATTCCACCATAGACGGCGCATGGGTATTTGCGCTTGGTTGCGTTTATTCTACTGTGCATTTGCTCGCAGATTGCGTGGAATGGGCTGGCAGTGACGCTGGCCGGGGTAATCACGCCGTAACATAGGTGGGCGGGGCGCCGCGACCTTGGATTTGCTCCATCATTCCGAGCATGTCCCAGTTCTGCCACGCCTCAACCACTTTGCCGTCTTCGACCTGAATGATAGAGATACCGGTCATGCGGACCTCAACCCCGGTAGGTGGGATGCTGAATCCATAGCCGGTATGCCTGGCCCGGCAATTCCAGCGAATTGCGGCTTTGTCGTACTCGGCCACAATATCCTCGATATCGACATGGATTTCGGAGAATGTGTCCTGCATGCGGTCGAAGAAGAGCAGGTAGGGCTCAATCCCGACAGAGTCCTCACCGGCGTCATGGAGCAGAACGTCGGGCGAAAGCAATTCGGCAATTGCGCCACGCCGTCCTCGGTTCCATACCACTTCGAACCAAAGCCGTCCTATTTCCTGTGCTGACTGCTTCATTGCAGGTTCTCCGTTTGGGTACATCGTAATCCAATTCGGATGAAGCGGCGTGAATATTCGCGCTCGCTGAAGAGTAGCGGGGAGGCTGTTTTCGTGACAGGAGAAGGACGATGGAGAGGAATTCCCTGCAGATGAAAGGTGATAGACGACAGTTTGCCGCCGGCCGTCGTTGGGGACGCTAGACTGATTGTTTGGAGAGAGATGCTATGGCGGGGAAGTTGGAGTTGATGTTGGGCCCGATGCGGAGCAACAAGACGGCTGAGTTGCTGCGCCGGGCGGATATGCGCCGGCAATATGCAGGGCAATACGTGATGGTGCTGAAGCCCAGCGACGATACGAAGGGCGGACCGGGGGTGGTGGAGAGCCGGAATCCGCGGGGACACGTGAAGATGAACGCGCTGGAGATCCGGTCGAACGACCCGTGGGAGGTTCTTCCGGCGATCAAGGCCAGGGAGAAGGAAATCGGGAAGCGCGTGGAGTGCATAGCGATTGACGAAGGGCAGTTTGTGGACGGGCTTTTCTCCTTTACGCACTGGCTGCTGGATTCCAACCACGATGTTCTGGTGGCTGGGCTGGACCTGGATTTCCGGGCGATTCCGTTTGGGGAGATGCTGAACCTTTCGTGGTTTGTGACGGCGTATGGCGGGAGCATTACCGAATGCATTGCATACTGCGCCTGCGGGAACCGGGCTTTCTATTCGCAGCGGCTGATCGAGGGGCAGCCTGCGCCGTACGATAGCCCGATCAAGATGCCGGGAGACTCGTATGAACCGCGGTGCGCGGAGCATTTTGTGTTGCCGGGGCGGCCGCATTGACCACCTGCGATGGGTCCCTCGCTCGGACCCGCGGTGCAATCGGCAGGGACGTTTGTGCCGGCTCGCATGAGTCCGCATACGATTCGTCTCTGGGACACACAGCGAAATCGGATCTCTCTGCATGAAAAGGAGTTGGAAGTGCCACAAACAGGGGGAGCTGAGTTCAATATAATGGTTCCAATGCGGCCGCAACGGCTACACGCATAGCGCCTGGTCGCGCTTTCGCATGAGTTTATGGGCGCTGCGCGCTGCGATTCCCGGCAATGGCGCATGGCTTGTCGCCGCCAGCAACAAAAACCTCGAACGGCTTCAAAACCCCTTCGCCGTCGAAAACCTGCCATGGATATTCTATGAAGTTGAACTAGTTTATTATTTTGACGTTTATGACTCTGCCCCTATCCCGATATTGTGTCGGATTTCAGAGATCGGATTGCGGACAAAGTTGGAAAATGGTTGAAAACCCATCTCCCAAGGGGCGAAAGAGACTGCGGAAAAACCCTTGGTAACGGGCGATATTCACTTAGAGCTTATCCGTAAATTGAGAAATCGAGTGGCGCCGCTCGCCAAATCGTTGGTACCTGCGGCGTACACATCGCCGTAGTCCGAGTGCGGGCCAGGAGGCCCACACGACAGCCGACCTGGAGGTCGGCGCTACATATTTACGGATAAGTTCTTAGTGGGCCTTGGCAGGGGCTGAAGCCCGACTCACTCAATTGGCCTAATCGGCCCCCTTCGTCTGCGCTCAGGGCAGGCTACAGAAGAAGCCGTTCCCTGGTTACAAAACCTGGATCCACGTTGAAGCACGGGGCCAATTGGCTGCGGCGAACGCCGGCGGCGCGGGCGACGGGCTGTGGCTTGCGAAGGATTTACGGATTGGCGGGGGTGGCGCGGAGCATCTGGATGGCCTGTTTGTAGTCGATGTTTGCGGGGACGGGGGTGTACTGGGTCATCTCTTCAGTTGTATCGATGTTCCGAGTCTTGAAGAGAATGCGCATGTTCATCCGCATCTGGAAGCGGGCGATGCGCCACTGGTGGCCGCCGACGTCGGCTTGCTCGATGACGATCGATCCACCCTTGTCGAGCTTGCCGAGAATTCCCCAGCCGTAGTCAGTGTCCTGCTGCAGATTGCCTTCGAGGCGGGTTACGCGCTCCTGGGCGGCATCGATCTGGATTTCGCCGGTCATGGCGGTGAGAGCCTGGGTTTCAAGATCAGGCGGGTTGAAGTGCGGATTGGGTTTGAATGTGAATTTATGAAGACTGCCGGACGGGCCGGTGGCGGAGCCTGCGTACTCGTAGAGGAAGGCGTCCGGCAGCATGCGCAGAAGCCTGAGGACGATGCCCATATCTCCCTCTTCTCTCTGCTTCCGGTGGCGCTGGAGGCTTGGATCGCTGAGAAGAGTATCGAGGCGGGCCTGTTCCTTCTGCGCGTCGTCAGGGCTGAGGGGTTTGTCAAAGAGGGCTACGAGACGGGCTACGTCTCCGTCTTTGGTTTCGAGAATTTCCTTGGTCGAGGTGAGGCGAGGACTGGTTTTGTGGAGCCTGTAGCGCATGGGATGGGCCTGAGCCTGGTCTTGCGCGGTGCGGAGCTCGGTGGAGAGCGCGCGGGCAACGAGGGCCTGAGCCTGGGCGGGTGCGAGAGCTGGTGGTGTGGCCGGCGCCGCGGGCTGGGAATGGCCTAACGATGGGCCTGGAAAAGGGCCGACCGAAAGTAGAAGGAAGAAGAACGGCGAAAAGCGGCACACATGGATTAGTTTAGCTGCCATTGGTCATTCCGTGCATTTGTCACTCGTTTATCGGGGATGGATTTCTACAGTGTTGGACGCGGCAACGCACGGCAAGATTGCCGCAGATTGAGACAGTGGATTGAATCAGACGGGCCGGGTTGCGTATAGTTCGGGCAGGGCCCAATTCGGGCTCACCGAAGGGACAAGAGAATGGCTCAAGAGAATGCACCTGCGCGCATCGGCAAGAGCGTTGTGATTTGCGGCGAAGTAAAAGGCGGCGAGGATCTGATTGTGGATGGGCGCGTGGAGGGGACGATCACCCTTACGGAGAGCCGGCTGACGATTGGGCCGACCGCCAATGTTCAAGCGGACCTTTTCGCCAGAGACGTGCTGATCATGGGCCAGGTTCATGGGAACGTGGTGGCAAGCGGTCGCGTGGAGCTACGGTCAGGTTGCAGCATGGATGGCGATATTCGGGCGTTGCGGCTGGCGGTGGAAGACAACGCGGGTTTCCGCGGGAAGGTTGACCTGACACAGGGCGCGGTAACGGCGCCTGAAACGGCCAACGCGACACATGCCGGCGATACTTTTTAATTCTCCTGTGGATTCAATCCGGGGAGATGGTCAGTCTGACCGCAAGAGGGTGTCCGGTCAATGAGCCGTTGGTTTGAAAAGAAACAGGACAGCGGACCCGTTGCTCCTATCGCGGGCGTTTCGGGTCCAAAAGTACCGCGGCATTCCCATGGGTGGTCGGCTGTGCGCAAACGGCTGCAAGAGGAGCCCGGCCTGCGAGTGATCGATACCGGGTTTACATCGCCCGCGAATATCAACTACCTCACGTCGATGGGGCATAGCGTTTTCCTGGCCGACCTGGATTGCGATGCGTGGACGGGCAACTGGGAGATGGGGAAAGACGACGACGGGAAAGCAATCTGGAACGTTGACCGATACCTGGAGCAGACGCTGAATTTTTCCGGACGGATGTTCGACGTGGTGCTGCTGTGGACCGCACTCGACTATATGCCCGAGGCGCTGGTGGCTCCGGTGGTTTCCTATTTGCATTCGTCCATGAATCAGGGGGGGCAGGTGCTGTCGTTCTTCCATACGCGGACACAGGGCGAGGAAACGACGCGTTACCGGTTTCACCTGACCGAGGGAGACGATGTGGAGATTCAACTGACGCAGCAGTTGCCCATTCAACGCGCGTTTACCAACCGCAGTATCGAGAAACTGTTTGCCGGGTGGTCGGGGCATCGGCAGTTTTTGGCAAAGGACAGCCTCTCGGAAGTGATCATGACGCGGTAGAGGCGCTTGCGAAGGGCAGCCAGGGTTGGAGTTCGACTCGCTGTGCGACGCCGGCGGACGGGTCCTCCGCAAGCGGCTGATCGGAGTAGCGGCGGCCCAGCTTCAATTCGCGACGGATGGAATCGACCAGATCGGCGACGCGCTTCTTGTACTCGGCAGAGACGAAGGCGCTGGTGGAGTAGCGTCTGCGATAGGCTGCAAGCTGGCCTGGGAAGTGCACATGGAGCCGGTGGCAGAACAAGGGACTGTCAGAATGAGGACCAGTTCGATCTGCGGCAGGCCAATTGTGTTGAAGTTAACAACAATGTGAGCCTGGGTCTGAAACAAGGAGACAATGAACAAAGGAAGAATTGCCCAGTTCTCTGTTCTCGCGTCGATGTTGGTCCTCGCGTCGTCAGGCCAGGTGCCGAAATTCAAGGTGTTAGTGCTAGATGCCTTGGATGGGAAGCCTCAAGCCGGAGTAAAAGTTGAGTATTTTTGCGAGGGGAAGGGCCGGAGCCCGCAGGATGAAGTGAAAACCGGCTCAGACGGAATCACAGAAGTACCTTACAAATGGGGGGATGGTGCGGAAAATATCACCGTTGACGTACCCGGTGAGAGCAAAGAAGAGTGCGGGGGCGTAGGTATTCTGAGGATCGGCGATATTCTGAGCCGGGGCGTCATCAGCGAGCCTACCGGCGCGGGCGGCATTTGGTGCCCCAGCAAACAGAGACGAAAGTTCGGGCCAGTTCCAGGACTGGTGACCGTGTTTGTCAAGAAGCCGACGAGGTGGCAATCTCACGTCGCCGGATAGCATGTGAGCGTCACTTCACCGGCAAAAAACGCGACGCCGTATACGGTCATGATTACATCGGGACAACGCGCTGTCCCAACAGGTTGGGCCGCAGAGCGAAGTACGCAAAGGAGAAACGATGGATTCATTGAAGGGAACGCGCATAACCTGGCTGGGCCATGCGACGGTGCTCGTGAAGACCGCAAAGGGCACAACGATTCTGTTCGATCCATTTATCGCCCACAATCCCAAGTACCCTGAGGGTTTCGAACTGCCCAGCAGGATCGATTACATACTGCTGACACATGGGCATGTGGACCACATTGCGGATGCAGTGCCCGTGGCCCAAAAGCACGGATCGACTGTGGTGGCGATTTACGAATTGGCCGACTACGTGGCGGGCAAGGGAGTGGCGAACACCATTGGGATGAACCTGGGAGGGACCTTGCAACTGGGAGATGTTGCGGCGACGATGGTGGAGGCCAAACATTCGGCGGGCGCACAGGATGAGCATGGAACCCACTATGTGGGTGTCGCGGCCGGGTATGTGCTAACCATTGCCGACGGCCCCGTGCTTTACCACGCGGGAGATACCGCCGTCTTTGGAGATATGAAACTGATCCGCAAGCTATACCGGCCTGAAGTGGCGATGCTTCCGATTGGCGGACATTTTACGATGGGGCCGAAGGAAGCCGCGCTGGCGACACAGTTTTTGGAACCGGACGTGGTTTTGCCGCTGCACTTCGGCACGTTTCCCCCGCTGACAGGCACGCCGGAGCAACTGGCTGCCCTGGTGAGTGACAGCGTGAAGGTGGTGCGGTGGAAACCTGGGGAGTCTATTTAATAGGCAGCCCCGGGTTTTGCCGGAGTGGCGATAGAAGTTTGAGATTTACGGGTGTCGGGCCTGGTTCGTGTTTTCTCTTCTTTTCGTGAAGACCCTTAGGAGCATCATGACTCGCCGCAGCGAGTTACGCCAGAGATGAACGATCCGCGCCACAGCCCGCCCCGGATGGGCGACACGAAAATAGCCCAGCACGAAGTGCTGCGTAAGCCGCCATTACGAGTTTTGCGCCCTGTAGGGGCGCTGCGAAACTCCCCGTCTGACCTTCTTGTTCATCGGGAGCATAGACGAGGAAGCCAGTGCTGTAGGATCCCGTGCGCTGCTTTGACTGGCCGGGGGGTTGGGAAGAATCGAACCGCCGAGTGCGCCAATTTCCCCAATCATGCCCCCGGCGACAGCGGTCGTTGCAGGCCAGCGCAACGGAACAAGCTGAAAGGTTGCTCCATTGCCTGCTCCAAGCGCCGCAAAACAGAGCATGAAGAGCAGCGTGGTTGCCAATAGCGATGGCGTCTGCATGAGCCCGACGATCCCAACGATCGTGACGACAAAGACAATATCGAGTGTCCACAACCCGCCGATCTTGTCCGATAGCCAACCACCCAAG
>JBEKZG010000007.1:0-21855 GCA_049510095.1 Occallatibacter sp. | reverse complement strand
CTGGCGCATCTCCGCCAGCCGCTGAATGGAGACGACCCTGTGCCCTTCGCTCAGGTTGTCCAGCACCAGCGCGGCTCGCTTGGGATCCAGATGCGCCAGCACCAGGGCGATGGTCTGCGGATGTTCCGAGTCGAGCAGTTTGCCCAGTTGCTGCGGGTCGGTCCGCTGCAGCTTGACCAGGTTGCCCTGCGCGGCCTCCTGCGAACGCCGCACCAGCATCAACAGATCGTCGGCGCGCTCCTTGCCGAACGTATCCATCAGCAGGCGGCTCGCATAATCGAGTCCACCGTGCAACACGAATCCCTGCGTCTCGAGAAGCTCCCAGAACTCCTCCAGAACTTCGCTGGAAAGCTCGGGCGTGATGCCGCGCAAATCGGCCAGTTCCTCGGTGAGCCGCTGCACATCCATTTCCGGCAGGGCGCGCAGAATCTCCTTGGCCAGTCCCTCTCCAACGGCCACCAGCAGGATGGCTGCTTTGCGAATCCCGGGCAGACTCGCGGATTGACGGCGGCGTTCTGTCCCATTCTCGGTTTCTTTTGCCAACGCGTCCCTCTTTCCGCCCGAACGGACTAATCGGAGTGAATCCAGCTTTGCAGCAAGCGCGAACTTTGCGCTGGTTCCCGCTGAAGGTGCCCTGAGACCTGATCGAAGATTTCCTGCACCCTGGCTCGTTCAGGATCAAGCTCGGCAACTTCCGCCGGGTTCAAGATGCGCTGCGCCGCGGCTTCGGTTCCCGCGGGAAGCTCCTTGTTCTCGCCTTTCGCCAATTGCTTGGGCGCTGAGCGCGCTGCGCTGAGCGCGGGACGCACGGCAAAGGCCATAACCATAAAAAGGCCAAGGAGCAGAGCTGCATACTTGACCAGCACGGGCGAGTTCTCCGCCGTGGCCAGAATCTGTCCGGGGAGCGAAACTGGTTGGCTGGAGCGGTTTTCATCGAAGGCCAGGTCCTGCACCGTCAGCAGGTCCCCGCGCACCGTATTGAATCCGACCGCGGCCTGGGCCAGGGCGGTCAGATTGCGCAGCTCTTCCGCGGACCGGGGCTGCCAGGATGCAGCCTTGCCGTGTCCCGCAGCCTCCTTCAACCGGTCGTTGACCACGACGGCCGCGGTCAGGCGTCGCACGCGCCCCGGATTCTCAATCACATGCCTTACCGTCTTCGAGGCTCCGTACGTCCCGGATTCGGTCTTGGCCGTCTGCGGCGCGGTGCTCGTTTGCGGATAAACCGGCAGTGCCTGCGTATTGGGCGTATTCGAGGCGGCGCCTGGCACTCCGGAGGCAACCGGCTGCGGTCCCGCGCTTTGTTCCGTTCGCTGCATCGAGAGGGTTACGGTCTGGTCGGGATCGTAGCTTTCCTCGGTCTCCTCAGTGGCCGCCGCATCATAGTCCAGCGTCACCGAGGCTCGTACATTCCCCGCTCCGGTCACCGGTTCAAGGGTCGCTATCAGTTTCTCTTCCAGGGCCTGTTCGGCATTCAGTTGCAGGGCTTCGGCAGTCTTCGGCCCCAGCGGCAGATGCCCGGCCGCATCCACCAGCACCACATGATCCGAAGCCAGCCCGTCCACTGCCGAAGCGACCAGGTTGCGGATTGCATCCGGCTCGCCATCGGCCAGCGATCGATGGCGTAATTTGATCACCACCGAGGCCTTGGCCGGGCGTTCCTGCTCGCGAAAAAGCGAGTCGTGAGGCATCACCAGATGCACGCGCGCCGATTCAATATCGGCCAGCGTACCCACCGTGTGTTCGAGTTCCCCTTCGAGGGCTCGCTGATAGTTGACCTGCTCGTCGAACTCCGACCCCACCCAATTGGGTTTGTCAAAGATTTCAAATCCCATTCGGCCGCTCTTGAAGTTTCCCTTGGCCGCTGTCACCAGCCGCGCCTTGTCCAGATTCGCTGCCGGCACGCGGATCCCCGCCCCGTCTGGAGTTGGTTGAAATGGAATCTGCGCCTGGGTCAGGATCTGTCCTGTCTGACGCGCGTCTTCCGGGTCGAGATCTGCATAAAGCACGCGCCAGTCCGTGCGCAGCGCGTACCAGGCCATGCTCCCGGCCAGGGCGGCAATCAGCACTGCGGCCACCACGCTCCAGCCGCGCTGTGCGGGCTGGAAGGTCGCCCATCGGACCTTTGCGAGCGCCCACATTGCGGAGAGCCGCTCTGTTATTCCCGGCTGTCCGGGCGGCGCCGCCGTGTTTTTCTCCAACTCTGTTCCGGTGGCCATGGTTCAGGTGTCCTGTCGCTCTGCTTTTGGTGATTCGCGCCTCAACCCATGCGCCGCCTTGTCTTGGGCCTTAGAACTGCATCCCAATCACCTGCTGATATGCCTGCACTGCCTTGTTCCGCACGGCAAGCGCGAGTTCAAAGGCCATGTCCGCCTTTTGTGTAGCGATCATCGCCTGGTGCACATCCACTCCAGATCCGGTCATCAGCCCGGCTACGGCCGTATGCGCCTGATCCTCAAGCCGATTCACCTGGCCGACCGCGTCGGTGAACAAATCCGCGAAGGGAGCAGGCCCGCCGGTCTGACCGCCGCTCAAGACCGCGCCAGGCGATCCGCCCGTGCCAGCCAGGCTGGTAAGCGCCGACGCTGCGTTATTGACGACGTTGATTGCCGATTGCATCGCTTCTCCTTGTTATGGGTCGCGCTTGTGAGTTGGCCTATGACTTGGCGATGGCTATGACTTCGCGATTTCGAGGGCCGACGCGATCATGCCCTTCTCCGCTTGCACGGCGGAACCATTCAAACCATAGGCACGTGTCGCCCCTATCAGGTCCACCATCTCTGTGAGAGGATTAATGTCCGGATAAGCGACGTACCCATCGGAACCAGCGTCGGGGTGACCCGGATCGTATCGCTTGAGCGGCGGTGAGGGATCCTCAACCACTCCGGCAATCCGCACCCCGGGCGCCGCCGGCCCGGAAAGACTCCCATCCAGCCCGGGCATTGCCGCCGAGCCCGCGGTCCCGAAAGTCGCGCCTCCCGAAGCCGTGGCAAGAGAGCTGAGGAATCCCTGGTCCCCTCGATCCATTGGGTCGCCTTGACCGGCGGCGAAGACGACCTCCTGACGCCGGTAAGGACCACCCGTGGCTGTACGCGTAGTCTCCGCGTTGGCCATATTGGCCGCCACCACCTCAGCCCGCATGCGCTCGGCCTGCATTGCGCCTCCCGAGGTCTCCATCATTCCAAACATGTTCATTGCGGAACTCCTTGAAAACAGCTTCCAGCTACTAGCTTCTAGCTGCTGGCTCGCTTACGCCGGCAGCCAGCGCTGCGCTTCATCCAATGCTTCAAGCCTGCCAGAGACCCATTCCGCAGGGGTTCGCGTGTCAAGGCTAGTAGCTAGAAGCTACCAGCTGCTTTTCTCACTTCCCGTCGGCGTGGATTGCGTCCAGCACCCGCTGGTACTCCAACCGGAGCAGAGCCACTCCGGTCTTGAATTTGAGCTGTGCTTCGGCCAGGTTCAGGCTCTCGCGGTCCATCGAAACATCGTTCCCGTCAGGCCTGGCGATCAATCCATCCACGGCTTTCACCCGCACTTTCTGAGGAGCGCGTCCCTGGTCCACAGACTCCATGGCTCCCCGCATCTCCGCTTCAAAGTCCATGCCCACGGCCCGGTACCCCGGCGTGTCGATGTTGGCCATGTTGGCCGCGGTCAGCTTGGCCTGAGCCGTAGACAAGTCAAGGTAGCGCGCCAACTGATCGCTCAACCGCGTTTCCACCTGCAATTCCATTGCCGCCTCCCTATTTGGACTTCTCTGCCGGACTCCCTAATTCACAATCAGCCCGAAGTCGATTTCGCGGGAAGTCAGCACAGCGTCGTCGCCGGCCAGAATGGCCGCCCGCTCCAGTACGTGCTCGAGCTCGCGGACGTTGCCCGGCCAATCGTGCGCTGCAAGTTTGGCCATCGCTCCCGGGTCCACGCGTTTGACTGGCTCTTCGCGGCCCATCTTTTCAAGGAAATGGTTCACCAGCAACGGCAGGTCCTCGCTGTGCTCCGCCAGGGCGGGTGTGCGGATGAGAAACACGGCAAGCCGGTAATAGAGGTCGGATCGGAACTTGCCCTCCTGTGCCTGCTGCGCCAGGGCCTGGTGCGTAGCGGCCACGATGCGCACATCCACCTTGACGGTCTCGTTGTCGCCCACCCGCTGCAGTTCCCCGCACTCCACAAAGCGAAGCAGCTTGGATTGAAGCCCCAACGGCATCTCGCCGATTTCATCCAGGAACAGCGTCCCACCGTCGGCTGCCTCGATTCGGCCAACTCGCCCATGCACTGCGCCGGTAAACGCGCCCCGGGTGTGGCCAAAGAGCTCCGCCTCCAGTAAAGCTTCAGGAATTGCCGCGCAATTGAGGGCAACAAACGACTTGCGGCTTCTCGGCGATAGCCGGTGCAAAGCCTCTGCGACCAGTTCCTTGCCCGATCCAGTAGGCCCTTCGATCAGGACCGGCGTCACACGCGGCGCCACCAGGCGAATGCGGCGGCTCACTTCCAGCATGCATGCTGCGTTCCCGATTAGCTCTGGCAGTCGTTCGATCGTTCCGTGATCGCATCCCCGGTTCGCCGATTCGACAAGAACCGGCCCGGTTTTGCCCGACCCCGATCCAAGGGCCGCGGGCGCTGATCCAAGGGCCGCGGGCGCTGTTCCAAGGGCCCCTGGCGCCGGTTCAAGGGCCGCTCGCCCCGGTTCCGGGCCTGCCGGCGCCCGCAAACTCTCGCGCAAGGAGGCCAGCACGCGTGTCGCTGTCTCGACCGGACGTAAATCGGCAGGACTAAGCACTGGATTGCTCAACGCCGGCGCCGCATTCCAGGACGCGGTGTCGGTGTCCTGGCAGCGCCGCAGGGCGTAGAGCAGTTCCTGGCGATAGGGGCCGCGCGGGCTCTCCTGCACGGGGTAACTGCCGGTAGTCATCAGATCGACCTCGGGATACGAGTGCCTGAAGTCCTTCAGGAATTCGGACAAATCCAAATCGGGCAGCCACGAATCGACAATGACGGCGTCCGGTACGCTGATCTGGGCTTCACCCCAGGCCTGCGCGCCACCCTCCACCTCGCGCACACGCCAGCGGAGCCCGGTGAGAATTTCCGTCAGGCGCTGGCGGAAATTGGAGTCGGTGCTGGCGACCAGAGCGGTGCGCGGCCGGATACGGGTTGTGGCGGTAAATACGGGAACCGGAACGGTCTGCATGAGAATCTCCTGATGATCAAGCGGGTTGATGAAAGCTAGTGCATTTCTGAAACCAGACCCACCGTTGCGGGAATGGATGGATGGATGGGCAATACTGAAAGCGATGTGAGGTTCATGTCGGCTTCGAGCGGCACCACATAGCCTTGTCCGCGCACAGTTCGAATCAGCCGGCCGGGTGGCGGATCGCAGAGCTTGCGGCGCAGATAGTTCACGTACACGTCTACGATGTTGGTGGTCTGCACCGGCTCCATGTTCCAGACCGCGTCCAGCAATTCGACCCGCGATACGCAATGGCCTCGGTTCAGCATGAGATTTTCGAGCAGGGCGAATTCCTTATTGGTCAGCTCGATCCGATGGCCTGCCCTGCGTGCCGTATGGTCCAGCCGGTCCAGCTCCAGGTCTCCCGCGCGCAACTGCAAGCGCGCATCCCGTTTGCGCCTGAGCAGCGCCCGGCAGCGCGCCCGCAACTCGTGCAGGCTGAACGGCTTAATCATCAAATCGTCGGCCCCCAGGTCAAGGCAGCGGACACGCGTGTCCACTTCCTGGCGGCCCGTGAGGACCAGAACCGGCAGGTCGGCGTTGAGAACCCGGAGTTCGCCCAGGACTTGCTCGCCATCCTTCACCGGCATGTTCAGATCGAGGATGGTCAGGTCGGGCGTCTCCTGGGAAAAGGCCTCAATTGCAGCGCCGCCGTCGCACACGAGCCTGACCTTATGCCCATCCGCCTCCAGACCGCGGCTGAGAAACAATCCCAGCGCTTTATCGTCCTCTGCGATCAATATCCTCATGGCTGCCTTTCTGCCGGAAAGGGCCCTCAAACCCAGACGCCTCTCCAGAAAACCTTTAACTCCAGCGAGCCGGCTTAGCATGTGCTAACAATCGGCTCTCCTTCACTCTCACTCGAGAGGAGCAGGAGCACAAGATTGGAATGGAGAAAGATCGGAGGGCAATCCCAGGATCGATTGGCTTCAAAGCAGAGGTTCAAATCAGGAGGAGTGACCGCTGAATTGTGACGGCGGACATAGACCAAAACCTGAATATCGTGTAACGCGAGATCCCACCCAGCAAGCGAAGCCTCAACCCTCACCTGCCTTGAAGAGACTTATGCGGGCCAGGGCGGTCCGGCACACCGTTTTGACTCTTTCGGTTAGCCGCCTTGTTTTGATACATTGCGGCATCGGCTCGATCGAGAACGGATTTCATCGGTTCACCGGGGATGTATTCGGCCAGTCCGATGGACGCGTTCACGCTCAAGCTCTTCATACCGGCAATTCCCTGAACCTTGTAGTTGCCGCAGACCCACTCCCGGAGCCGATCCGCCTGGGCGCGCGCAGCCTGCATCCCGCAATCCATCAGCACCAGAAATTCATCGCCGCCCCAGCGCGCGATCGTGTCGCTCGACCGGCAGGCCGATTGCAGTTCCGAGGCAAACTGCTTGAGCAGCTCATCCCCCACCCCGTGCCCATGCTCGTCATTCACTCGCTTAAAGCCGTCAATGTCCACAATCGCCAGGCAATGTTGGGCGCCGGCGTCGATTCGCTGCGCAATCTGGCCTTCCGCATAGAGCCGGCTGCGCACACCGGTGAGCCCATCGCGGAAGGAGACCTCCTCGGCCTCCTCCAGTCTGGACTGATAGACCGAAACCTCAGCGCGAAGATGCTCGACGGCAGCCTTCCCTTCCGCGGCCATTCGCGCAACCGACGTCTTCAATTCTGACGCGCTTTTCTCAATCGACGCTCGGATTTGTGTAAGGTCTTCCAGGCTCGCAATGCGTTCCAGCCGGGTGGTGACCTCGTTGATCTGTCCCGCGCAACGCTGATCTCTTTCCCCTACGGATTCCGCGGTGCGAGCCATGACAATCAGAAGCCCCTTCACCTCCTGGGCTTTTTGGCCATAATGCTGCGCGGTCTGTGTGCCCCAAACCTGCAGCCGCTCCCGAACATCTCTCTCCGTTGCCCCAACTGCCTCCGGGCTCATGGCGGGTGAAATCTTCTTGGCGAATCTGTTGAGGCTCCGGATCAACTCCTCTCCGAGAGCGGGACAGGCACTCATGCAGCAGGTTCCTATGTCGTACAAAGCAGAGCGGTAAGCTGTCAGAATCGCAGGCAGGATAGCGGCCTCACCCTTGTCGTCTGGCTCAACTGAAGCTGCGGATGGGGAGTCAAGATACTTCTTGATCGATATCATGCTTCCTCGATGCGCGCACGGCGGCAAGGCCGCACGCGGGGTCAAAGAACTGTATCGGCAAAATGCGGCATTTTCTAGAGGCTACGGCCCCACATTTTCCCTCGCTATAAAAGAAAATCGAAAACTGCTCGAAGAAGTTGTTGCGATTCGCTTTTTATTCGCTATAATGCGCCCATGGCTGTTACTCGCAGGCAAAAAGAAGTGATCGATTTCCTCGAGTCGTTTGTCTCGCGGAATGGGTATTCCCCTTCGTTTGAGGAGATTGCCCGGGGAATGGGGCTCAAGAGCCTGGCCACCGTACACAAGCACATCACCAACCTCGAGAAGAAGGGGCTGCTGGATCGCGTTCACAACCGCAGCCGTTCCATCGACGTGCTGCCGCCCGGCTCCCGGACACGTTCCAGCGATCGCTTGCCGCTCGCAGGCCGGATTGCCGCCGGACTCCCCGTCGAGACGTCGGAGATCCCTGAAAGCATTTCGCTGCACGATGTGGTCGGAAACCGGGATGTCTTCGCTCTCGAAGTGCGCGGAGACTCCATGCGCGACGAGCACATTATCAGCGGCGATTATGTGCTCGTCGAGCGCACGCGCACAGCCCGCCAGGGCGAGATCGTGGTGGCACTGGTTCACGGCGCCGAGACCACGTTGAAGCGCTTCTACTCCGAGGGCAGCGTCGTCCGGCTGCAGCCGGCCAACATGGAGATGGAGCCCATTTACGTTCCAGCCGCCCAGGTGGCCATTCAGGGCCGCGTGCTCGGCGTCCTGCGCAAGTACCGGTAATGAACGGCGAATCCGGCCCCTATCGTTGAAACGGCATACAACATGAGCGAAACCGCATACCACGGATTTCGCCCCGGAGGGGCCGAAGGATAATAGCCCAGGACAAGTCCGCCGCGGCGGACGCAGTCCTGGGATAGAGTCCAATAAATGTCTCCGTCCCGGAGGGACGGTGTGAAATCCCTTCGGAATTCAGAATCGTTCGGACCGACGCCTCGGCATAGTCACCGAATACAATTGTCTGGGCCCAAGCTAGAGGCAATTATGACGAGCTCCTTCGATTACCCTTCCATCGCCAGGATGATTGACCACTCCCTGCTGAACCCTACCCTGACCACTGCGGAACTCGAAGAAGGTTGTTCGCTTGCTGTGCGGTATAACGTGGCAAGCGTCTGCATCCTGCCCTACGCACTGGCCAGGTGCGCCGAAGCCCTTGCCGGCACCACGGTCAATGCCGGCACGACCATTGGCTTTCCGCACGGCGGTCATGCGACCGCGGTCAAGCTTGCCGAAATCCGCCAGGCGCTCAACGATGGCGGACAGGAATTGGACGCCGTCATCAACATCAGCAAGGCGCGCAGCGGCGACTGGCAATATGTGCGCAATGAACTGCTCGCTCTCACGGAAGCCGTTCACGAGGGCGGCGCAAAAATCAAAGTCATCTTCGAAAACTCCTACCTGGACGATCAGAGCAAGATCCGTCTCTGCGAGATATGCGGGGAAATCGGTGTCGATTGGGTGAAGACTTCTACAGGCTACGCGCCAAGCGGAGCTACCCTCCCCGATCTCGAACTGATGCGGAAGCATTCGCCGCCGCAGGTTCAGGTGAAGGCGGCAGGAGGCATTCGCGATCTGGATGCCCTTCTCACCGTGCGGGCGATTGGCGTGAGCCGCGTGGGAGCCACGCGAACCGAATCCATGCTGGAAGAATGCTGCAGGCGGCTCGGATTGGAACCCATCGCCTCGGTCTCCAGATCGGAAGCTCCCGCCGGATATTAGCCCATGCCGGCAAACGAAACGGAGCCGGCCAAAAAAGAAAAGACCCGGTACACTCACCGGGCCTTCTCTCTTAAAAACGGCAAAATACGCCGAATCGCCTTATGCCAAAAGGCGCTTGACCTTCTCTTCAATCACGTCCTGAGGCACATAGCCAACCACCTGATCGGCTACCTTGCCACCCTTGAAAAACAGCAGGGCCGGAATCCCGCGAATCCCGTAACGCGAAGGCGTTGCGCCATTCTCGTCCACGTTGACCTTGGTCACCTTCAGCCGGCCGGCATAGTTTGCGGCCACCGCATCCACGGTAGGCGCAATCGCCTTGCAAGGACCGCACCAGACAGCCCAAAAATCCACCAGAACCGGCTGCTCACTCTTGAGCACCTCCTGGTCGAACGTTGCATCGTTTACTTCCAAAACTCCTGAACCCGCCATGTTCCTCCTTGCAACCCTTGCGCTGATTCCAGTGTACCGGTTCCCGCGCTCTTATAAGATGCTGAGCCCTCATTTAAGGTCGCAAACCGTGCCGTTCGCGTCAACCCTGCTCTTCGCGTCAATAACGACAGGCTGTGGATCGGGAGCAAAAACCCGACTCTCTATTTGTTTGCGCTGCGTTCGATCGCACAACTCTTGTTCTTCAGAGCAAATAGAAGCGCCCGGACCCTATAAGGATCACGGGCGCTAGAGCAGCCCTCCCCCAGAACTGCCCACGCTGCGAATTTAGGTGTTTTGTGCCCCAATAGCAAGCAATCTTAGGTAATCCCGCTGGTAATCACCAACGGGGGATTGTTCAGAAAGATACTGTTTTATTGCTGGAAAATTATCTCAATGATAAACGCTTTCACACTTCAAGGACCTTTAACCTCAAACCTGCGTTTGTTCATGATTGCTTCCTCCCGCAGGCAAGAAACGACAGACCCTCAGCTCCGGCTCAATGAGTCCTTCCAGCGCGAGGCGGATAGCATCGGATGCCGCCGGTACATTCTCCTCGCTGCCCACCACGACCAAAACCGCAGGACCCGCTCCGCTGAGCGCCGCCCCCAGAATTCCCTGCTCTCCCGCCAATGGCAGCAGACGCGGCAACAAGGAGCAAATTGAAGCGCGATAAGGCTGGTGGATGCGGTCCTTCATGGCGATTCGCAGCAGGTCGCCGAGGCCCTGCGCAAAGGCAACCCCCAGCAGGGACGCGGATTGAATATTGGCCACGGCGTCCTCCCGTGAATAGCTGGCGGGAAGCACAGCGCGTGCCTTGCTGGTGGCCAGAGGCTCTGCGGGAAGAACCACGATCGCACGCCACTCCTGTGGCGGAACGACCCGCCCTACATGTACCTTGGTGCCTTCGCAAGCTGCTGTCACAAAGCCGCCCAGCCAGCAGGCCGCGGCGTTATCCGGGTGGCCCTCAAGAATGCACGCCTCTTCCAGAATCCTCTCTGGCGTCCAACCCAGATTGCCGAAATGGGCCGCCAGTGCAATCGCCGCCAGCCGTCCAGCCGCCGATGAACCGCATCCCATACCCAGCGGAATGTCGTTCGCCATGCGTATTGCCAAAGGCGTGATCGCCCGGCCCTCCCGCTCAAGCAGGTGCCGGTAAACATCCAGGATCAGATTGCCCTCAAGCGTGCCACAGCGGTCCCGGTCGCGGCCTGTTGCCTCAATCGAAAACTCACCAGCCGGCTCGGCATCGATCTCGAGATAAAAATCGAGCGCCACGGCGGCAGCGTCGAAGCCAGGGCCAAGATTTGCGGAAGTTGCAGGCAGACGCAGTTTGAAACGAGCGGCTCCCGCGTTCAAAGCATCGTTCATCCCACTTTGCCCTTCAACGTAGCCAACACAGCCTCTGCAGTTGCGTCCACCGCTTGCGCATTCCGGCGAAGGCCCTCGATCTCCGCCTCCAGCCCGGTTGTTTCCTCTTCTTTCAGGAGCGTTCCGCGATGAAAATCGATCGTGTAGTCCGCGTCTTTGAGAGTGTGGCCGGTCAGCAGCAGAACCACAGTCTCGCCTGATTGAATCGCGCCCTGAGCCTGCAGTTTCTTCAAACCTGCCAAAGTCACGGCGGAGGCAGGCTCGCAGCCTAGACCTTCAGAGCCTAGTTCTGCCTTCGCAATCGCGATCTCGGCCTCCGTAACATCCAGGCACCATCCATCTGTGTCCTGAATCACCCGTGCGGCCTTACGCCATGAGGCCGGGTTGCCGATACGAATGGCTGTGGCGCGGGTGTGGGCCTCCACCGGCTCCAGCGTAGCCCCATGACTGTTCTGAAAGCTGCGCACCAGTGGATTGGCCCCGGCCGCCTGAATCACTGAAATCCGGGGCACACGGGCCACCAGCCCCAGCTCCCGCATCTCGCGAAACCCTTTGCCCAGCGCCGAGCTGTTGGCAAGGTTTCCGCCGGGCACAATCAAGTGGTCCGGAACATTCCAGTCGAAAGCCTCCGCAATCTCAAACGCCGGCGTCTTCTGACCCTCCAGCCGGTAAGGATTGACCGAATTGAGCAGGTAGATGTGGGCTGCCTTTACCACCTGGGTAAGAACCCGGACGCAGCCATCGAAGTCAGTTTTCACCTGGCAGGTTACCGCCCCATAATCCATCGCCTGCGACAGCTTGCCCCATGCGATCTTGCCGTCGGGAATCACCACCAGGCTGCGCAGCCCCGCACGCGCCGCATACGCCGCCATGGCTGCGGATGTGTTCCCCGTGGATGCGCACGCGACCCACTGAAAACCACGCTCCCGCGCCACACTCATCGCCGTCGTCATCCCCGTGTCTTTAAAGGAACCGGTTGGATTCATGCCCTGGTGCTTGGCGAAGAGTTGGTCGATTCCCAGCGCCTTGGACGCGCGCGGGAGATGGTAGAGCGGCGTGTTCCCTTCCTGTAGTGTGACGGCATTGCCGAAACTGTTCAGGATCGGCAGCAGCTCGCGGAACCTCCACACTCCGGAGCGGTCCAAAGCCTCCCCAGAGCAGCGCCGTTCCCGCCAAAGCCATTTGAGGGCTCCGGCGTTGGGCCGGTCGTGCCCTTGGCGCTGGCCCCAACCGGGATACTCGACTTCAAAAAGGTCGCCGCAAACAGCGCAGCGAAAATCCGGGCTCGATGTCGCGCCGTTGACCCGCGCTCCACATCCGAAACAGCGTAACTGGTGCAAATTATCGTTCATGTCTGGTGTTAGGTTACCAGTTCCCCGCCCGGTATTTCTCCCCACCAGCCCGTGGTGAAAATTGCGTTTTGAAAGGGCACGACTTCACAGCTTGGTGAAAAACTGCTCAGAATCGGAAGTTTTGAAAGGGCTCGGCTTTAGCCGTGCCGCAAGAGCAATAGAATCAGTGCCGGGCTTTAGCCCCTGAGGGATGTTTTTCACCGAATCTAGACTTTCACCACAGGCTACAAGTATTTCGCCCGCTCATCTGCAGCAGTGCTGCAATCCCGAAATCAGAACCCAACCATCACCGGTTCCATCTCCAGCCGGATGCCGAAGCGCGCCTCGACAGCCGCGGAGATTTCTCCGGCCAACTTCAGCACGTCCGCGGCGCTGGCCCCTCCCCGATTGATTATGGCCAGCGTATGACGCGAAGATATGCCCGCAGCACCCAGCCGGTATCCCTTTGCAAAGCCTGCCTGCTCGATGAGCCAAGCAGCCGGCACTTTCACCCTGCCCGCGTCTTCGGGCCCCGCCCCAGCCGGAAATTTCTGAGGTTCCTTTCCGCTGCTTTCCGCGATGCGCCGAACGGCTTCCGCCCCCACTACCGGGTTCTTGAAAAAGCTGCCCGCGCTGCGGCAATCCGGATCGCCTTCCACCAGCAGCATTCCCTTCGACCGCCGAACCTGCCTGACCACTACCGCCACCTCGGCCAGCGTAGGTTGCCGGCCCTCCGGCACAGTCTCATCAATCGCCCGCTGTAAGTCCGGGTAGACCAGAGTAGGCGCGCCGCCGGGGGTAAGCCGATAGTCAACCCGGGTGACAATATACCGTCCGCAGTCCGTCGTATTGAAGCGGCTGCGGCGGTAGCCAAAATCACATTCCGCAGCTGAAAGGTCCACAGTCCACAAATCCTCCAAGTCAATCGCGCGCACGCCGCAAATGACCGAAGCAACTTCCTGTCCATAGGCGCCTACATTTTGCACGGGCGTCCCGCCCACCGTACCCGGAATACCCGCAAGGCATTCAACTCCAGCACAACCATCCTGCACGGTCCGTTCCACAAAAGCGTCCCAGTCTCCACCGGCTGCGGCCCCATAGATCATTTGACCACTTCCGTCCCGCGCCTTTACCGAGGCTATCCACCGTTCTCCTAGCTTGAGCACCAGTCCATCGAATCCGGAATCCGCCACCAGCAAATTGCTCCCGCCCCCCAGAACAAACAACGGCATCCCGCGGTCCCTCGCCCACGCCGTCGCCTCAACAATCTCATCCTCGCTGTGCGCTTCCACAAACCAACGAGCCGGGCCGCCGATACCGAAGGTCGTAAACGGCGCAAGCGGCTTGTTTTCTTCCATGAGCATTAGTTCAAGGCTATAACACTCGTTTCAAGGTAAAATCAGTACAGGCAGCTTCCCTGCCGGAGGCAAAAAATGTATCCAGAACTGATGGTAATCCCGATGCGCGAAGAGCTTGTCCGCGCCGGTATCAAGGAAACCCTTACTGCTGAAGACGTGGACGCAGCCTTGGCTCAGCCGGGCACAACTCTCTTGGTGGTGAACTCAATCTGCGGTTGCGCAGCGGGCAAAATGCGCCCCGGCGTTCGCCTGGCACTCTCCAACTCCGCTAATCTTCCCGATCATAAGATCACCGTGTTCGCCGGCCAGGACCGTGAAGCGACCGAGCGCGCACGCAGCTACTTCGACGGCAACCCACCCACGTCTCCGGCCATTGCCATTCTCCGTGATGGAAAGCTCGTCTACCTGATGCAGCGTTACGTCATCGAGCAGGCAACCGCCCAGCAGATCGCCGGCGAACTCGTCCGCGCCTTCGACGAATTCTGCGCCAAGACCGCGGCATAGTCTCCTGCGCTGGTAGCCTCAACGACCAAACGGCCCCCCGCGCAAGGGAGGCCGTTCTGTTTTCCGTGCGCGCCCACTCAGTCGCCCACTGCCCCATCCGGCATCGCCTGCACCTTGCTGTGTTTCCGCGAGTAAGTGAAGTAGATCACTAATCCCACAACAAGCCAGCTCAGCATAACAATCCATGTGATACGTTCCAATTGGGTCATCAGATACCCGGCAGTCAGAATCCCAAGGATCGGTATTAACGGAACCAGCGGAGTCTTGAATGGCCTGTGCAGCTCAGGGCTGCGCACCCGCAGAATCCAGACGCCCGCGCACACAATCGTGAACGCAAGCAGCGTGCCAATATTCACCAGCTCAGCAAGCTTCCCGATTGGAAGAAACGCCGGCATGATGGCCGCAAATGACCCGAAGATGATCGTTGTGATCCAGGGAGTCCGAAACTTCGGGTGAATGGCCGAAAACGCTTTGGGCAACAGGCCGTCCTTCGACATCGAGTAAAAGACACGTGACTGCCCCAGCAGCATCACCAGCATCACCGTTGCCAGCCCGAAGACCGCGCCCACCTTCACCAGCATCGAGCCCCAGCCCACACCCGTCGCATCAATCGCCAGCGCAACCGGTGCGGAGACGTTCAGCGTCTTGTAGCTGACTAGCCCGGTCAGCACCATCGACACCGCGATATACAGAATGGTGCACACCACCAGGGAGCCGAGGATGCCGATGGGCATATCCTTCTGCGGGTTTTTAGCCTCCTGTGCCGCCGTCGATACCGCGTCAAATCCGATGTACGCAAAGAAGATCGACGCGGCCGCTACCGGAATTCCACCCCAGCCGAAGTTTCCGTGCCCGTCCGGCGGAGGAATGAATGGATGCCAGTTTGCGTTGGCCACATCCGGATGATGGAACAGAAACAGTCCGCCCACGATCAGAAAAACACCCACAATTCCCAGCTTGATGATCACGATTGCCGAGTTGAAGTTCGCCGACTCCTTGATCCCGATTACCAGGATCGTGGTAATTACCAGAACAATCAGCACCGCGAGCAGATTGAAGAATCCCGTCGCGTGCTCCAGTCCCGCATCGCTGACCCCTGGCGGCAAAGACATCTTATCGATCCAGATATTGTGATACTTCACGAGCACGTTACCTGTGGTAGTAGTCAACTGCGGGGGAATCACAATGCCGAGCTGCTGCAGGAGGCTGTTGAAGTAGCCCGCCCAACCGGAAGCCACCGTCGAGGCGCCAAAAGCGTACTCCAGTGTCAGGTCCCAGCCGATGATCCAGGCCACCAGTTCGCCCAGCGTCGCATATCCATACGTATATGCCGACCCGGCGATGGGAATGATCGATGCAAACTCGGCATAGCAAATCCCGGCAAAGGCGCAGGTGATCCCCGCCAGTACAAAGCTCAGAGCCACAGCCGGCCCCGCGTGCAGCGCTGCCGCCTGGCCTGTCAGCGTGAAGATGCCGGCGCCAATCACCGCCCCAATCCCGAGCGTGATGAGGTTCAACGCGCTCAACGAGCGTTTGAGGGTGTGTTCACCGGTTTCACGGGACTCCTCTGACAGCATCGACATTGGTTTAATGCGGAACAGTCTGGACATGTATGAGGAACCCTCCCAGCGGTCGGTATTGAGTTGTTCGACTTACCCCAGGCTCGCGTGGCCATTCGTTTGCCGCGACCAGAAAAGATAAACAGGAATACCTATCAGTACCAAAACCAGGCCCGGCCACGTGTATTGAGGCTTGTATCGCAATAATACGATACAAATCCACGCCGCCATGACGATATACAAGGCTGGCAGTATCGGATATCCCAGTGCCTTGTAAGGCCGTGGCAAATCCGGCCGTTTGAAGCGCAGCACAAACAGCCCGGCGATGGTCAGGATATAAAACACCAGCACCGCGAAGATGATGTAATCCAGCAGTTGCCCATACGAGCCGGAAACGCATAGAAATGTGGCCCAGACTGCTTGCACCATCAGGCCCGCCACCGGCGTTTTGAACTTCGGATGCAGCCTTCCCACCGACTTGAAGAACAACCCATCGCGGCTCATCGCGTAGTAGACGCGCGCTCCGGCCAGCGTCAATCCGTTGGCGCATCCGAAGGTGGAAATTAGAATCGCCGCGGCCATCAGATAAGCGCCGGCGGAGTGAAATATCTGTTCCAGCACCGCAGTCGCCACTCGATCTTCCGCTGCGTACTGCACCCCTCTGGCCATCAATGTTGCGCCGTTCGGGTCCCCATGCATGGGCAGCACCAAAATGTACGCCAGCGACGCCAGGAAATACGCCGTGAGCACAAAGCCCGTGCCCAGCACCAGCGACAACGGAATATTGCGCTTGGGATTCTTCACCTCGCCGGCTGTGAAGGTGATGTTGTTCCACGCGTCCGCCGAGAACAGCGAACCTACCTGTACCACGGCCAGAATCACCAGCCCGTTCACCAGGACCATCGGTCCGCCAATGCCCACCTGCACAGGGTGCAGTGAACTCCAGCCGGCATTCTTCCAGAACTCGGACCATCCGGGGCCGAAGTTGGCATTCCAGGCAGTCGCATTCCAGCCCCAGGCGAGCGCCGCCACGATCAGACCCGCCAGTGAGAGCGCCTTCGCCGTTGTGAAGACGTTCTGGATGATTGACCCAAGCCGCACGCCAAACACGTTCACGATGGCCAGAAGGAAGACAATCGCAATCGCCGTGAGGTTGGCCGTATTGACGCCGATGTCCATGTTGCCCAGCACCATCGGCCCAACCGGAAGCGCCGGCACGTGCGCAATGTGCCAGAGCCAGTGCGTTGTCGAGATGGTAGGAAAGAAGACTCCCAGAAACTTGCCGAAGGCTACAGAGACTGCGGCGATGGTGCCCGTCTGGATGACCAGAAACAGCGTCCATCCGTAAAGAAAGCCCCACAGCGGTCCCAGCGACTCGCGCAGGTAAATGTATTGCCCGCCGGCCTTGGGCATCATGGCTGCCAGCTCCCCGTAGCTGAGCGCGCCAATCATTGTCAGCACGGTCGTAACCACCCAGGCACCCAGATAAAGCGCCGGAGAGTTCGTGCCTCTGGCAATGTCGCAATCCACCAGGAAGATGCCGGATCCAATCATGGACCCGATCACCAGCGCCGTTGAACTATACAAGCCAAGAGTGGGCACCAACCGGGGAGCGTTGGAAGAATCGGCAGCCTGTGGAATAAGGGTGGTATCCGATGTTGTCACTTGAAGAAGTTTTAACGGATTTCAGCGCGAATGTCTTTCTTTTTCTCAAAGTGTATGAATTCTGAACTCTTTGTACAAATCTCGAACACCCGTTGTCCCAATTGCCGACACTACACGCAGCCGCAAATGAGTGCGTCTTAAGAGGCCAACCCTGCTCAGGTCAGCCAAGTGCCGCAACCCATCTGCGAAATTCAGCCGCCGGGTCCGGTTGGTGAAACAGTGCTTCGGATACGGCAACCACGCTGGCTCCCGCAGCCAGTACCTCAGCGGCCGTGGCAAGCGTGATCCCCGCCGCGCCTACCAGGACTGCATCCGGTCCAGCCTCCGCCCGCAGTCTCCGTACACCGTCCAGTCCAATGGCAGCTTTCGAAGTCTGCTTGGTCCGCGTAGGAAAGACCGGCCCGATGGAAAAATAATCCGCGGGAACCAACAGAATTCCAGGAAGCAGCGCATCGCTGCCGCCAAACGTTCCGACAATCCGATCCGGCCCCAGCAGCCGCCTCGCTTCAGCGGGCGTGGCGTCTCCGGCGTCCACATGAACACCATCAAAACCCGCCAGGTCAACCAGATCCACACGGTCATCGAGAATCAACTTCACCTGTCCGGCCGGCATGGCCTCGCGGAGAACTGCGGCGTCAGCCAACACCTCGGCTTCAGCGCCGGACTTGTTCCGGTATTCAAGCAATGTGACCCCGGCGTCAGCCAGCGAACTGCCTAGCCTGCGGAGAAACGCGCCGCGGCCGGTAAGCGGAATAATCGAAGAGTCCAGAATGGGATAGACAGCGGGAAATGTATAAGCCATCCAACAAGCCTAGCCGAAACAGCCGCCAGCAGTCAGTGATTAGGGAAAGGAGAAACAAAACGAGTACATGAGCTTCACGTGACGTCTGTTCCCTGTTCCCTAATCCCTGTTCCCTGCCTCTTCTACATTTCGTCGGCCGATGGCCCATAGGTCCCCGGCAAATGCTTATCCAACAGCCGCAGATAAACCCCCAACTGCGCGCGGTGATGCGCCAGGTGGCTGATCACCCAGATTCGCCACACCCGGTACTTTGAATCCTCGATCCAGATCTGGCCGCCCGCCCCCATCTTCCAGTTTTCGCCCCATTTTTCAGTATCGAAGCTGGCCAGCGCTGCCTTCACTTCGGCAACCTGCTTGTCAAATTGCTCCAAGAGCGCAGCCTTCGACGTCGCAACGTACGGCTCAAACTTATGTCCCAGCGGAAAAATCAGTTCGCTTTGGTTCAGTGTGTGAAGCGCCCAGCCTCCCGGGATTTCCGCAACATGCCCAGCCAGGCGGCCGAACGTCATTGATTTAGGATGCGGCTGGTACCCGGGATCGAAATCTTCCGGAATCGCCTCCAGAATTTTGCGCGTGCTCGCAGCCTCGCGGTCATACTCCGCAATCAGTTCCTTTTGATAGTCCATGAGTGCAACCTCCATGTTGCCAAGCCAGCATATCGCAAATCAGTGCGAAAAAGCGAATAAAATACGAAAATATTTTGCTTACCCCTCGAAGCTGCACCCACAACCTCCGAAAGGTCCCGGTTCCTTACTGCGGCAAAGCAAAGGCTACATAGGCCCCGCCCGCCGGACCCTTCGGATCCCGCGCCCCGCTGGCGGCAATCACCACGTATTGCCGGCCGTCAATCATGTAAGTAGCTGGCGTGGCCACGCCGGAATAGGGCAATTCCGTTTCCCACAGAAGCTTGCCATTCCGGCTATCGAAGGCTCGGAATTTGCGGTCGTAAATCGTGGCCCCGATAAACACCACCCCGCCCGCCGTCACTATCGGCCCGCCGTAGCCTTCCGAGCCAGTGTCCTTCATTCCGTGCTTTGCCAGTTCCGGATATTCGCCCAGCGGAATCTTCCACAAGTACTTCCCGGTCTTCAAATCAATAGCGTTGAGCGTGCCCCACGGCGGCGCAATCGCCGGGTACCCATCCGGATCCAGGAACTTCCGATATCCGGTGAAGGTGTATCGGTCCTGGCCCTCCTCCGAGGAATCAGCCTGCGGCTTCCCTTGCCCCACTCCCATGAAGCGCAACAGCGCATCCATGTCCGCTCCCTGCACATCCGCCATAGCGGGCATCTGGCCCTTGCCGTTTTGAATCATGTTAATGACCTGCTCTTTGCTCAACCGCGTGCCCACACCGATCAGCATCGGAAACGCCGGCGCAATCCCCTCCATGTGATCCCCGTGGCAAATAGCGCAATGATCCGCATAAACTCCCGCCCCCGACTTGTCCGCGGGCGCCTGCGCTGTCATGCCCTGCACCGGGACCGTAGCCAGCGGCTGGACGGCATCGCTCGTTGCCGCGGCGGAACCCGTTCGCAGGTACTCGATCAGCGCCTTCAGGTGGCCATCGTCGATGTTCGGGAAGGACGGCATGCGGCCGTTGCCGTTCTTCACATTTTCGGTCACTTTTTCAGGCGTCAGCCGGTCCAGCACATTCACCAGCGAAGGAAAATCCGGCGGCGCGCCAGCGCGATTCACACCGTGGCACATGGCGCACTGGTTCTGGTAAACCTGCTCGCCTGGGCTGCCTCCGTGGCTCGCTTCAACCAGGCCTCCGGTCCATGCCATCTCCGTCGCGTTCACATACAAAACGTCTGTCGCCGGGTCAATTGCCGGCCCGCCCCACTCCCCGCCGCCATCGAACCCCGGAAAAACGACCGTCTGCTTCCCAACTGATAACGGTACAAATTGCCCGTCACTCACAAGTGTGTGAAACTCCTTAATGGCCCACGCGTGCGCTTCTGGAGTGCGATTAGTTAGCATATCCTCCGTCAGCCGCTGGCGTGCGAACGGTTCCGGTGCGTCGGGCTTCGGTTGTGTCGGTGCGGTCACTTCCCCCGGCACCGTGCTCTTTGGATAAGGCAATTCGTGAATCGGAAACAGCGGCTTGCCGGTCACCCGGTCGAAGAGGTACAGATAGCCCTGCTTGGTGGTCTGGGCAAGCGCTTGCACGGTCTTTCCATCGCGCTTCACAGTAAAGAGAGCTGGCTCCGACGGGAAATCCCGATCCCAAATATCGTGGTGAACGCCCTGAAAATGCCAGATCGGTTTGCCGGTATTGGCGTCCAGCGCCAGAAGCGTATCGGCATACAAATCGTCGCCCACCCTGTCACCGCCATAAAAATCGAAGACCGCCGAACCGGTAGGCACGTACACAATGCCCAGCTTGGCATCCAGCGCCATGCCCGCCCAGTTATTGGCCGCGCCCGCTGTCTTCCACGCTTCCGGAGGCCAGGTCTCGTGACCCAGTTCTCCAGGATGAGGGATGGTGTGGAAGCTCCAGCGCAGCTTGCCGGTACGCACGTCGAAGGCACGCACGTCTCCCGGTGGCGCCGGATGGGTTTCCGGATTGCGCCCGCCCACAATAATCAGGTCTTTATAGATAATCCCTGGCGTGGTCAATGCAATCGACTGCGTCTCGTATTCCCCAGCTGCGGCGATCGACTGCTTTTCCAGGTCTCCGCGCAAGTCCTTGCGCAAATCGATCCGTCCCAATTCGCCAAAACTCTCTATCGGCTTGCCCGTCTCCGGATCAAGGCAATAGAGAAAGTTCATCACCCCGGCAAAGAGCCGCGTCTCCTGGCCATCGGTCCAATACGTCATGCCGCGCGCCGGTTGCCATCCCGCAATCCCGGAATCGAACTTCCATTTCAGAGCGCCGGTCGCCGCATCCAGGGCGACGATCTTCTGCGAAGGCGTATACGCGTACAGCGTCCGGCCAATGATCAACGGATTGTCCTGCAGCCCGCCTTTTTCGCCGGTGTCGAAGCTCCACGCCACCTTGAGCTGCTGCACGTTCGCAGAATCGATCTGCTTGAGCGGTGAGTAGTGGTCGCCCTCAAGCCCGCCGTTATAAACCGGCCAGCCGCTGGTTGTCTGACCCGAGCAAACTCCGCAAAGCATCAACCCGAAACACGCGCCCCAGACCAATTTCTGTTTCACTCTCGTCACTCTGTTTCCTCGTCGCTCGCCGGTTCGTGCGCTATCAGCCTATGTTGAAAGTCCAGTTTTGAAACTGTCTTGAAAGTCCGGTTTTGAATCTTTCTTGAAAGTCCTGCTTTGAAAGGGCACGACTTCAGTCGTGCCGAAAAAGCCCTCAAAAAAGACGTGGGCTTTAGCCCCTGCGGGATGTATTCACAATCCTCTCCACCTTCACCAGGCACTATGCCCCATACTTGATGATCGTCATGAACCCGTAGTCCATGTGCAACTGCTGATGGCAATGCAGCAGAGTATCGCCAGGATTGTCCGCGGTAAAGTCCACCGCGACCGTCTGCAGCGGCATCACGTTGATCACATCCTTGCTCAACCCGCTCAGGTTCTTCAATCCGATCTTTGCCACCTCAAACGTGTGCCGGTGCAGGTGGATCGGATGCTGGTCTCCGCTTCCGTTGCGCAACAGCAGACGGTACCGTTTGCCCTGCGTCACCTTGATCGGGTCCACGTCGGGCCACGACTTGTTGTTGATCGTCCACGT
>JBEKZG010000069.1:0-10547 GCA_049510095.1 Occallatibacter sp. | reverse complement strand
GGGGTTGACTTTCGGACTGGATTTCGAAGTTGTTTGTTTTCTGCTGGTTGCACTCTTCCATGTTCCGTAACATGTTTGCTTTCAAGTACTTGCTGAAAAAAGGGGGGGGTGGGGGTACCTGTTTTTTGGGGGTTATAGACCGGCTCATCCCAGGCGAGTTGAAGGGATTGAAGGATTCGTGGTGTTTTGATGGGCATGAATCGATTGTGCGCGTTTCCGAGAATTAAGCTGCAAACTCCGGGTAAAGACTGGGGCATCTTCTCGGATTGGCTGTGCTTGCACCAGAGCCTGTTTTCGCGTCGTGGGAACGGTTGTGTCAGCAAGCTTCTTCATGCAATTGCCCTGACCATCCTCTCCGCGCGATAAGGCGGAGAGGATGGAAACCGGGTGCGCCAAAAATCGTGGCTAGGTTGTGGAGCGGGGCTTGACGACGACTACTGTTGCGGGGACGACCCCCGAAGCCGGCGCAGTGCTGTTGGTCAGGATGCAATCCGGATCGGCACCTGGCGTGCACGCGGGCAGGCTGGGGGCGATCTGCTGCGAGTCGGTGGGCGGCGTGGAAGTGGTGATCTTGTTGGGGATGCTGATGAAGTGAACCTGGTTGTCGCCCGCAGTGGAGACAAAGAAGTAGGTTCCGTCCGGGCTGAATGCGCCGGCCAACGGTGCCGTGATCGCAGAAGCTCCATTCAGCGTGACGTAGTTAACTGTGCCGGCCGCGCTGTTGGAACCGGGTATGTAGTAGGGCAGCAATGCACCGGGAGTCGAGCCGGTATAAGTGACGAAAGCCAGATCGGAAGCCGGAGCGGGGACGACCTGATTAACAGCGGTTGCGTTCACCTTCGAAAGCGGCAGTGTGTTGAGGGTATGCATGATGGTGAGTGGTGAGAGCACGCCATTTGCTGAATCGGGGCATGGCGTTGGAGAAGGCGAGCCGCCGGTAGGCGTATTTGTTGGGATAGTGATTGCAATGTCGGAAAGGGTCGCTCCGCCGCCAAAGACAGCGGCTCCGAATATGTGCTGACCGTCCGTCGTGGATGCCAAAACGTCCGTCGGCGTGTTGACTGAATCGCCCTGCGGATAGAACTGCATGCCTGCGTAGTTGCCGACTGTGCCGGCAGGACACCAGGTGTGGGCCACTGTGGGGTTGCCGCTAAGATAAGCGCCAATGCTCGGGACAGTGACAGCCAGGCTCGTGGCGCCGGGATTCATCGTACCGGAAGCTGCCAGAGAAGTGGTCGTCCAACCGGTGTTGTAGTTGTACACGTAGAGCGTATCCGTATGGCCCGGGCCTGTCGAGGCACTGTCTGCGATGTACAGCGTCTGCGAATCCGGGGTCCACGCGGCCGCAGTGCCCATGCCACCGAATGTCGACGCAATACCGCCCGAGACGTTGTAGAGATAGAAAACCTGCCGTATCCGATCGTTGATCAGCAGTTGGCTGCCGTTGGGCGAGGCGGCCAGAACCACGCCGGGCACGGTGTTGTCCTGCTTGGAAAGTGTGTTGGAGAAGGTGGAGTAGAACATCAACTCATGAACTGAGCCGAAATAGATATTGGTGCCGAGCTGGTCCATAATCATGGAGTTCGGCACATAGGGCAAACGGATGTTCGATCCAGGCGTACCGCTGAGCAGTTCGAGCGAAGAGAAATACTGCGACTGCCCAGGCGCGCCGAACCAAAGGTAGTCGCTCGCGGTACCCGGCACCGTGACCGTAACCGGGTTCGATGAAACGGGGAGTCCTGTTCCATACAGGCCGATTTCGTTGATGGGAGCAGGATTGCATATGGATGGTTGGCAGATCGCGGTGATGGACGCAACGCCCGGGTAGTTCGTACCGATACCGCCGGAGGCATTCGCCGCGATGTCGATGGGATCCGTCGACTGATACGTCAGCGAAAGACCGGTGATGGGATTCCCATTCGTATCAACGACGGTTGTAGTTAGGTCCTGTGTTACGCCCTGAGTGATGGTGCCTGAGGTTGACCCATTGGCCAGGGTTACATTGATGGATTGTGGCGGGCACGTGGTGAAGTAACCTGCCGAAGAACCCGATCCGGCTATGGACGCAGTAATGAGCGTCGTACCAGGAAGCTCCGCGGTGATCTGGTTGGTCAGGCTATTGATGGAGGCGACGGAGGCTGTGCCGACCTGATAGCTGAGAGTGCCGATGGCGGAAGAGCAGTCCGAGATTGTGGCGCCGGAAGGCGGGGTGCAAACATAGCTAGCTGGGGAGACCGACGGCGGCGCGCAAAGCAACTGCTGCTTGTTGTTGGAGCCGGCGAAGCACGCCTGTGCGTCAAGCTGAACGGGGGCTGCGGCCTGCGAGACACACCCCTGCGGACCGACAAGGGTAACCGACGTGACTTGTGAATGCACGAACACCTGCACTGGGTTGGAGGTAACCCCCTGAGCGGCGGCTGTGTAATACGCGATGCCATAGGGCAACCCGTTTGTGGATGGCAGAGGATCTGGCGGAGAGCAGATGGTGTAGTTGTTGATGCCACCGCCGGTGTTCCGGTTCCATGTGCCCGCGCAGATGTTCCCGGTAGGCGAAATGTCCACCAACTGGTTGTTTGTTGTGCCATAGGTGAACGAGGAGGCGTTCGCCGGGGTGCCTTTGCAGGTCTTGGCCGTAGGCGCGGATGACTGTTGCGTCTGGCCGAAAGCGAGTGAGATGCCGCCAGTTTGGGGCGTTAAAGTAATGGACTGCACATTTGTAATCTGCAACCCGTAGCCCAGGCCGTTGCAGTAGTTCGCATCCGGGTTGCGGGTGCAACCGGATATAGAAATCCCCGCGGGAATTGCCAGGCACAACAAGCTAACAAGCGTCAAAAACCGCCGCATGAATCCTCCCCGCCCCGCCTCGTCGAACCGCGGAACGGTCTCTCCGAATCCGTAAGAATGGGTTATCGCATCTTCAGAAATGCTTTAGGCTGGAGCAGCCGAGGTACCTGCCGATCCGAAGACCACGTTGCTTTCTGAAAATCCTCTATAGCGGCCCGTCAACATGCCCATGGCTGGCTTGCAGCCGGTGGAATCCGCTCAAATGACCGGCTCCCGGCGTTACGCTCTTCCATGCAGCCGGTCGGCGAAACACGCTCTGAATACTTCAATGAAAAGTGTATCAGGACGGGGTGCCCCGGACCGAAGGCCGTTCAGCCGGAAAACTCCGCCCCGCTATTGATAGACTGCGCCGGAGCTGGATGGCGAGCAAGCACCTGCTCGAACGCCCTCTGAGTTCTATTGCCCGGACGGCATGTAGCGAGCGAACCACTCGACTGCGCGGTCCATTACATCGCGACGGTGAGCAGGATCGACAAAGCCATGGCCCTCGTTGGGATAGATTACGAGTTGCGTCGGCACGTGGCGATCCCGGAGAGCGTGCCAGAACTCGTACGACTGTGGCGCGGGACACTCACCGTCGCGGTCGCCGACTACTACCAGCGTGGGCGTGTTGGCCTGCTTGATGTAGTCGATGGCCGAGCTTTTTGCATAAACGGCAGGGTCGTCGTAGACGGATGCGCCGAAGTACGGAATCATCCACCGATCGATCGAGTTCTCGCCGTAATAGCTCTTCCAATCGGAAATGCCCGCGCCGGCTACAGCAGCCTTGAAGCGCTGAGTCTGGGTGACGGCAAACATGGTCATGAAACCGCCGTAGCTCCATCCGGTGAGGCCAATCCGGTTGGGATCGACGGGGTAATTGGCCTCGACGGCTTCCAGGCCGGCCAGGATATCCTCGAGGTCGCCGTAGCCGAAGTCCTTGCGATTGGCCTGGGTGAACTCCTCGCCTTGGCCGTAGCTGCCGCGGGGATTGGGCTGCAAGACAAAGTAGCCGAGGGCTGAGAAAGCCGGCACACTCAATCCTCCGCCCGCACCCCAATGAGCCAGCACCGCCGACGCCGGTCCGCCATGCACCTCGACGATGAGGGGATACTTTTTCCCCGGATCATAATCCCTGGGCAGCATGAGCCAGCCCTGGACGTGAAACTTTCCGCTGGTCCAGGTGAGGGAGACAGACTTGCCCCAGGCGGGCTCCACGCCGTCGTTCACGTGCGAGAGCTGCATGACGCCTTCGAGGCCCGAGTTCATGACACCGGAACTCATGACTCTGCCGGGTTTGGCCGCATAGATTTCCATCGGATGGTCGAACGTGCTGGCACGGAAGACAAAGACCGAATTGTCGGCGGTCGAAGAGAGACTCAGCTCGAAGCGGCCGTCGCCGACGCTGCCGGGAATGCTGAATACCGGTGCACTGAAGTTGGTGCTCACGTTTTCGCTGGCGCGGTCGCGCTGCAGTCGGAAGCGGACCAGTTGGCAGTTTCCTCCAGCGATCTCGCTGACATAGATGTGGTCGTTGCCGTCCCACTCGATCCAGGCCGGCGATGTGGGCCGGTTCACGGTGAGGTCGGTGGGCCGGCCGCCGGTAGAGGACACAATCCAGACGTCACCGCCGGTCGCTCCCTGGTCGCTCATGAGGCCACCGATGAAGGCAATGGCTTTGCCGTCGGGAGACCAGCGTGGAACGGCAATTTGCAGGCCGTGGAGCGGACCGGAGAGATCGGAGGGGGCGAGTACAGCAGTGGGAGCGGAGCCTAGCGCCCCCAAGGAAGAAGACCTGTCGTTGTGGGCCCCGCCGATCTGCTGCGTGTAAAGCTTTGCGACCCACCAGTTGTTTTCTCCAGGCGGGTCGGCGGCAATGTATGCAAGAGATCTGGAATCGGGCGACCAGTCGAACTCGTAAACGTGTAGATTTGCGGGGGTTACCTGCTCCGGTGGGGCGGGCTTGGGCGCATCGACCGAAGCCACGGCGACGCGCTGAATTTCCACTCCGTCTTCGCCGATCACGCCCGAGGGCGGCTTCATTGCGGCAAGAGCACCCGAGACCCGGGTTGCGCCCTCGACGTAGAGGAAGGCAACGCGAGTTCCATCGGGCGAAAATGCGGGCTCCTCAACGTACCCTTTCAGCTCGGTGAGGCGCCGGGCGGGCTTGCCGTCGAGTTGGGCGATGTAGAGGTCGGTCTGCTCACCCTGTTTGGCGCAGTCGGAGAAGAAGGCCAGCGCTTTCGATTCGGGCGCCCAGGCAAGTTCGCCTTCCCGGCAGTGCTGCTCCGCCTTCGAAGCGGCGGTGACGCGCTCGCTCTTGGCCAGGTCGTCAAAGGGGGCGACACGAATCTCAATCCCCTCTTTCGCCATTTGAATCCACGCCAGATGTTTTCCGTCAGGCGAGACAGCGACCTGCCCCACCAGATGACCGCGGTTCAGGCCTTTGAGCGTCTCTTCGATGTGGGTACGATCGGATGTTTTGGCTGGTGTCGCTTCCTGCGCAATTGCGATGGGAGAGTTCGAAGCTGTGCAGAGGAGCAAGGCGGCGCAGACGACAGATGTCGCGCGGCGGGAGTTGCGAGGGGACTGAAAACACATAAGGGAATGCTATCAGGAGGGAATTGGCGTAAAGGCTCATAAGCCGCGCGTCTTCCATTGACTTTATAAGCAAAAATGCTTATATTCGACAAGTAAAAAGCAGCGAGTTCAAGCGGTGGCTTGCGGCGCAAGGCGCGACATTTGAGCCCGGCAAGGGCTCGCACCTGAAGGTCGAATTGAATGGTAAGACAACTGTACTCCCGATGCACAACTAAGGATCTCAAGAAGGGGCTCGTTGAGGGCATCAAGAAACAACTTGGGCTCAAATAGGAGGAGTATGTTGCGCTATCCAGCACATTTCGAACCGGCCGAGGAGGGTGGATTTGTAGTGACCTTCCCGGATATTCCCGAGGCAATCACACAGGGCGAAGACGTGGAGGATGCCAAGCTGCATGCCGCGGATGTGCTGGAGTCCGCTCTGGACTACTATCTGGAAGCGGGTCGGACGATTCCGGCACCGTCGAAGCAGAAGCGCGGCCAGCACCTGATTGAGTTGCCGGCCAGCCTTTCGGCGAAGGTGCTCTTGGTGAACGAGATGATTGCGCAGAAGGTCCGGCCCGCGGAGCTGGCGCGAAGGCTGCAAATGACTCCGCAGGAAGTTACCCGGCTCATCAATCCGCGCCACAAATCGAAGATCGATGGGATTGCGATGGCCCTGAAGGCATTGGGAAAGACTTTGGAGATTCGGGTGGTTTAGAGGCTTGTTGGTCCTATATCCAAAGTACAGTGAAGACCTTCGATTGAATTCGCGGACTTCGTAAATGACCTAAACCGCGCTTCAAGGTCTGTACTGCCGTCGATCAGAGTGAACCAACGGGAACGGAACACAGGCCCGCCTTCGTTTTGATGGTGCAGCCTAGCTGTGGTCCGCAAGGTGATCGATCTTTCTGCGCACGCAAGATCGCGCAGTGAGGCTCCATATGCTTCCGCTTGCTGGCCATACGGAACACGCGCCGGAAACTTGATCAACAGCAATGCCTTTCCCGACTTGCGCAGGAGCTTGACTTCGTCAAAGCTTGCATGTCGGATCGTCGGACGGCGATGGACGCTGTTGTCAGGGTCGAGAAATAGAATTCTGGATTTCTCAAGTTTCTTACAGACTTGGTTGATCCATTCGGGTCGGTCAATTCTGTACCTTGGAACTGCTTCTCCGTCTTCGGTACCGTGGAAAATCGTGTTAGCGGGCCAAAACCCCAGTTTCTCTAGGTTTTTCACCGATCGCAGGGCAGCACATCGCTGAAATGCGTCGTGAAAGTTCTTCAGGTCCTTCCAGAGTTGTTCATCCAGTCGCCGCCATTGCGATTCCAGTATGTATTCTATGTGTTGTCCATCGCTTCGACCGTCGTGATTCCTGTTGTAATACCAGGCGACGCCCAACTCGTGGTCCTCACGAGCAAGAGCCCGCAGGAGCGCATATTTAAGAAAATCGGAAACGTCCCCCGCGTACTGATCTCGCATGGTCCTCCCTAACTCGCCGTCGCATGGATGGCTAATAGCTTTTCCAGCAATGGCTTAAGCAGCTTTAGATCGAGTGAGTTGGCCCCGTCAGACTTGGCATTCGCTGGATCGTCGTGGACTTCCAGAAACACCCCATCGACACCGGCGGCAACCGCGGCGCGAGCGAGAAGCGGGATGAACTCGGGCTGACCGCCGCTTACTCCATTTGCGGCCGAGGGCTGCTGCACGGAGTGTGTGCCGTCAAAGACCACCGGGGCGAGGCGGCGCATGACGGGAAGCGAACGGAAATCGACCACCAGTGTGTTGTAGCCGAAGCTTGCGCCGCGCTCGGTGAGGAAGACACGGTCGTTGCCGGTGGAACGTACCTTCTCAACCGGGTGGTTCATATCCCAGGGGGCGACGAACTGGCCTTTCTTGATGTTGACGGCGCGGCCGGTTTTTCCGGCGGCCACCAGCAAGTCGGTCTGTCGGCAGAGGAAAGCTGGAATCTGCAGCACGTCGACGTGTTCGGCTGCGACTTCACAATGGGCCGGCTCGTGAACGTCAGTGAGCACCGGTAAACCGGTGTCTTTGGCCAGGCGGCCGAGGATGCGTGTGCCCTCGATGAGGCCGGGACCGCGGAAGCTCTTGACGCTGGTGCGGTTGGCTTTGTCGTAGCTGGCTTTGAAGATGCAGGGGATGCCGAGGTCGGAGGCGATGCGCTGGATGGCCTCGGCCATGGTTCTGACGTGGGCTTCCGACTCAATGACGCAGGGACCGGCGATGAGGAAGAGCCGGCCCGCACCGACGTGGAGCGGCCCGATTTCAAAGGAGTTGCTCACAGAGGCAATTCTATCGTGCGGCAAATTCTACCGTGCAGCAAGGTGTGCCGCGAACGGCATGTCCGGTTCTTCAGCCTCTTCGGAAAGGCGCCTGGACCACTCCCACAGCGCACGCTCAAGGGCATGGAGCGAAGATGGGCCGGGAAGATCTGGCTGCGGACGGATCACGCCGCAATTTACCAGATGCTTGCAGAAGGCAACGTATTCCACATAGAACTCGACGTTGTGGCGGGCGTGGCTGAGTGCTTCCAGGGCGCGGAAATCCAGAACCGTGTAACGCTCCGGCTCAATCACGGTAAGAACCGCTGAGGCGATGGGCAGGTCGATACCGCGCAGGCTGGTGAGGGCATTGATGGCGTCGCGGGTTGAAGTTTCCGGCGAGGCGGCAATGGCGAGAACTTTGCGGATCTGCAACTCGCTGTTGGCAATGAGGTAATGGACCACACGCTCGGATTTCCAGCGAACGATGTCCTCGAGATTGGCGAGCGAGTAGTCGCCGTTTCGGATTGCTTGCCCGGCTTCAAAGGCGGCTTGCTCCAGCTGCTGCTCTTTTTCGCCAATCTTCTGCCAGTACTGCTCGGCTAACTGTTGCAAATCCGCTTCCGCGGGTTGAAGTTCAAAGTACGCCATAACTGTCAATTTCCCTTTCAACAAACGAGCAAACGATAGGCCGGGTAACCGGCTTTGTCAATGGCGGATAGGTCACCTTCTTTGGGGAATGGAGACGGACGGAAGTGGGATTGCCTTTACTTTCCGGGATGCGCATGGAATGGCAGGTTCCGGGGCGCACGGCATGTGCATGGAAGCGCAGAATTATTCGAAAAAATGTGCGCAAATTCGCCGCAAAAATGCCGTTTTTGACGTGTTTGGTTGTTTGAAAGGTTGCGTTTTTCAGGGGTTTTGAGTCGATTTTGAAAGTGGGGGTGCGGCTGGATGCACAGGCTGGGGCTGGCGGGGGCGCATGAAACGGCGCGTAACTGGGCGTCTTGAGCTGTCTTAGAACCCGTCTAAAAACTAACACGAGGAACCAAGACTTATATAGGGACGGGTTGGCGATGGCGGTAGGTTAAGCGCATGTATCCGAGCGATTTGACCGGCGCGCAGTGGGTTAAGCTGGAGCCGTTGCCGAATCCGCGGCGGGGGAGCCGCCATGGGGGCGGGCGTCCGCGCAAGTATCCGCTGCGCCGTGTGGTGGATGCGCTTTTGTATGTCGTGAAAACTGGCTGCCAGTGGCGGCAACTGCCCAGCAACTTTCCTCCCTGGCTAAGTGTGCATCGGCAGTTTCGCGCCTGGCGCGACAACGGGGCCTGGGAGCGGGTGACCAAGACGCTGCGCGAACAGGGCCGCAAGGCAGGTGGACGAAATGCCACGCCCACCGTGGCGATCGTCGATTCGCAGTCTGCCAGGACAGCGCTAAAAGGGGGCGGCGCGGTTATGACGCGGGCAAGAAGATCGAGGGGCGCAAGAGGCATATCGCTGTAGACACGCAAGGCAATTTGCCGGCGGTCCTTGTTCACTCGGTCGGCATCTGTTCAAGGTTCTGCCGAAGCGCTGGATCGTCGAACGTAGCTTCGCTTGGCTCAACTGGTCACGCCGCCTTAGCAAAGACTGCGAATTGCGACACACCCCGGCAGAATCCATGGTTTACATCGCCTTCGCGCATTTGCTCCTCCGCCGATCGACTTAGTTTTTTAGGCAGGTTCTAAGAACCCAACCGCTGAATCGGGCCAGCCGATACCGGTACACATCGTTTTAAAAAAATACGGCTGAGCGGGAGTTCACTAACTTTAAATCGGTTGGCGGCGGCCACGGAGAGCACTATTACTCGATAAGTGTTACTGGCGCGGACGGCAAGGCAATGCGACCTTTTCCGAAGACCCGCTCATCGCGAGAAAGCCGCGATGAATGATTGCATGACAGCGTCGGCTTCTTCGGCTGAGTAGACTGGTTGCTGCTAGACGACGTGTATCTCCGGAGAAGGAGCCGAGCATGGCGATTACAGGCTGTGACTTTCATCCCAGTTTCCAACAGATCGGGTGTGTGGATCAGGAGACCGGGGAGTACGGTGAGCGGCGGTTGAACCATCGGGACGAGGCGGTAAGGCGGTTGTGGGATTGGAAGCGACGGGCAACGATCGTTGGTTCCGCAAGCTGGTGATGGAGTCGGGTCATGAGCTGCTGGTGGGAGACGCCAGGGCGATTCATGCTTCGGCGCCGCGCGAGCAGCAGACCGACAAGCCGGGCCCCCGGCGGACGATCTGTTTCCGCTGGGGTGGAAGCGGGATGCGCGGCACATTCTCAGGCTGCTGGTGGAGAACCGGTTTCCAGCCGTCTGGCAGCCCTCGGTGGCCAACGAGCAACAGTGGCAGTTGTTGATGCATCGTTCCACTCCAGCGACGAAGACTTGTCGCCGGGGACCCCGGTCGTACCACCCCAGCAAGCAAAGACCGCTTGCCGGGGACCCCGGTCGTACCACCCCAGCAAGCAAAGACCGCTTGCCGGGGACCCCGGTCGATGCCGTCTGGTGCGGATGCGGACCAGGATCAAGAACCAGTTGGACACGACCCACCCCTTGAACGAAGACCTGTCCGCAGGGGCCCCGGTTCGCATGCGAGGCAGTCCGAGTGCCCCGTTGGTCGCAGTAGGAGACCGATTGAATGATTGGACGCGTCGCCTCTTTCCGCGAGGGAAGAGTTTGAACAGGAAATCATGGTGCTTTACCAGGCCGAATACATGGTTGGTGGAACCTGTTGGTTGCCATCGAAGGTGATTGAGAATCAAGGTGCGAGCTTGGGTCGTTTAGCTACGAAAGACGGTTTCCAGCTATGGTTCGAATCTCAGAAAG
>JBEKZG010000068.1:0-10566 GCA_049510095.1 Occallatibacter sp. | reverse complement strand
CGCGCGGCTACACTGGCCAAACAGCTTGCCGCTCTCACCGGCATGCCCGTTGGCGCTATCTTTCCGGACCATTCCAGCATCCCTGAAATCCCCGCCGTATCTGCGGATGAAGCGCCGGCCATCTTGCCCGGAATAGCTGCCGCAGGTTCCCTCGCTCACTCAAAGCAGTTCCAGGCGAAGGGAGACGACCTCGCATGGCGGCGTCCTCAAATCGGATTCGGGGCAGTCTACAACTACGACATCAACGAGCTGAATAACTACGCTCAGTTCTACGTTGACCACAACTTCCCGCCCAACAATGTGAGCTTCGGTTTCCAAATTTCGTTTCCCTTCTTTGACTTCTCCATCCGCGCCAAGGCCAAAGTAACCGCAGCCGAAGCCCTGCGCGCCACCGTCGAAGCCGAAGAGGCCCAGCGCCAAAACGACGTTCAGATCGCCACACTCACCGCCAGCCTTCGAGAACTCGATGCCCTGGCCGAAGTTGCCGGCCTCAAACAGCAGATTGCCGGCGCGCAGCTGAAGACGGTCCTCGCTCAGCTTGAACAGGGCAACGGCGCAGCAAGCGGTCCAGGCGCTCAACCCCAGCTAACCCCCAAGGCCGAACAACTCGCCCGCATCGACGAGCGCCAAAAATACCAGGATGCGCTGGAGGCCTCGTTGGGACTCGCCAAAGCCCGCCTAGGTTTGCTCCGCGCCCTGGGCCACATACAGGACTGGCTCAACGAATTGCACGTAAAGTAGCCCCAGACCGAAAGAGAACAGTTCAAAAATCGCCGAAATGCTAGAATGGAAGGGATGCCAATGCCCCTGAAAACGCTTCTCCTGAATCCGCCCTCGTTCGAGAACTTTGACGGCGGCGCCAGTTCGCGCTGGCCCGCTACCCGCGAGATCGAGTCTTACTGGTACCCCGTTTGGCTCGCCTACCCCGCCGGCCTCCTCGAGGGTTCGCGCCTTCTCGACGCTCCGCCCCATCACGTCTCGGCCGCGGAAACCATCAAGATCTGCAAGGACTACGAGTTCCTTGTTCTCTTCACTTCCACCGTCGGCTGGGAAGGCGACCAGCGTCTTGCCGAAGCCATCAAGGCCGCCAATCCTGGGATCCGCATCGCCTTCGTCGGCCCGCCAGTCACCACCGACCCGGAGCGCGCCCTCAACGAGTGCTCCGTCCTCGACTTCATCTGCCGCCGCGAGTTTGACTACTCCGTCGTCGAGTTTGCCAATGGCAAGCCCCTCAACGAGATCCTCGGCATCAGCTACAAACAGGATGGCAAAATCCTCCACAATCCCGACCGTCCCCAGGTCGAAGACCTCGACGCCATGCCTTGGGCCACCAAAATCTACAAGCGCGACATGGACGTCACTCGCTACAACGTCCCCTTCCTGCTCCATCCCTACATCGCGCTTTACTCCACCCGCGGTTGCCCCGCGCAGTGCACCTTCTGCCTCTGGCCCCAGACCCTCAGCGGTCACGCCTGGCGCAAGCGTTCCAGCGACGACGTAGCCGCCGAGTTGAAGTGGGCCAAGGAGAACTTCCCCGAAGTCAAAGAGTTCTTCTTCGACGACGACACCTTCAACATCCAGAAGGCCCGCACCATTGAGCTGTGCGCAAAGCTCAAGCCCCTCAACCTCACCTGGAGCTGCACTTCCCGCGTCACCACCGATTACGACACCCTCAAAGCCATGAAGGAAGCCGGCTGCCGCCTGCTCATCGTCGGCTTCGAGTCCGGTGACCCGCAGATCCTCAAGAACATCAAGAAGGGCGCCACCGTCGAGCGCGCCCGCGCCTTCGCCAAGGATTGCCACGACCTCGGCCTCACCATCCACGGCGACTTCATCCTCGGCCTACCCGGCGAAACCAAAGAGTCCATCCGTAACACCATCAACTTCGCCAAGGGCCTCGACTGCGAGACCATCCAGGTTTCCATCGCCCACGCCTATCCCGGCACCGAGTTCTACGAGTTCGCCAAGGCCAACGGCTACATCACTAACGAGCGCATGGAAGACGGCGGCGGCCACCAGATGGCGCACATCGAGTATCCCGGCCTGCCCGTCGATTACGTCATGGAGATGGTGCACAAGTTTTACGACGAATACTATTTCCGTCCCAAAGCGGCCTTCCGCGTCGTCTGGAAGGCGATCGTTAACCGCGATGTGCCCCGTCTCTACGTCGAAGCCAAGGCCTTCTTAAAGCTTCGTGCCCAGCGCAACAAGGCCGTCAAAGCAACCCGCGCCCACCAGGCGGACCCCACCACCCCGGCAAAAGCCGGCGCTTGATTCCGATTCCCACGGCAACCAATCGGGGCGGACGCCACATCGCGTCCGCCCTGATTCTTTGCCCTCAACTCACTGGAACCTTATGCCCGGCCACGTACTCTAAGAGATCGGCCGTTCGCCCCTGACCGGAGATTTCAAAAAACGAAATGTCCCATCCTCGACTCACTCCGCGCCAATACACGATCCTGGGACTGGTTGCCGTCTGCGCTCCTCTCGGTGACACATGCCTCTCGCGCGGCATGACCGGGATGGCCGGTATCTCTCTCGCCCATCCCCTCTCTCTCATCGCCGCCGTCTTCACTCCCTGGATCGCTCTCGGCATCCTGCTTCTCATCGGCTTTTTCGCCAGCTACCTCACCGCGCTCTCCTGGGCCGATCTCACCTACGTCCTCCCCGCCACAGCCTTCGGCAATGTCATCGTCGCTCTCTGCGCCCGTTTTTGGCTTCACGAGCCCATCTCGCTCGAGCGCTGGGCCGGAATTGTCCTCATCACCGTCGGTGTAGGATTCGTGGCGCACGGGCCTTCGCTGACAGAAAGACCCTCCCCCGTCATCGACTCCAAGCCCCCCACTCCCATCGAGCAGGAGGTGGCGCAATGATCGTCCCCGCCTCCGCCGCACATCCCAGCCCATTAGTCGCCGCCACCATGATCGCCGCCGTCGTCCTCGCTTCCACGGCAGGCGAAGTCCTCACCGCAGCCGCCATGAAATCAATCGGCGACCTCGACGACATTCGCGGCCGCTCTGGCCTGAAGGGCGCCATTCGCGCGGTAGTTACCTGCCCCCTCTTCTTTGCCGGAGTAGGATTCCTGGCCCTGGCCTTCTTCGCCCTTCTCCTCGCCCTGAATCACCTCAACCTGAGCCTCGTAGCCCCCGCATCCGCATCGCTCACGCTGGTCACCAACGCCATCGCCGGCAAATTCTTCCTGAAAGAAAACGTAGACCGCCGCCGCTGGACCGCCGCTGTCCTGGTCTGCATAGGCGTCTACCTCCTCGCCCATTAAACCGCCGTCACCCTGAACGGTCCAGATAGCGCAGATCTCCAGATCGGCTGCAATGCGGAAGTCCCAGCCCGCATCCTCCTCCGCCTGTAGAACCACAACAAGGGTGCCCCGATCTCGCGCCTTTCTTGCTGGCGCAAGGGCGGAAAAGCATAGCCCTCAATAGAATCCTTTGTTTCGTTTAACTTAAGTTGCCGAGGCCAACTTCACACCCGCGCCGTAGGCGCACTGTTTGTTAGCCCAGCGCTTCAGCGCTGGGGAAGCACCCACAATAGCCTGCCGGAGTCCTGTTAGGGACGGCGCTCACGTTCTCCATCTCTCGAACCACTCTGCAGAAAGAATGAAAATGCGAAAACCAGGAGCGATTCCCGCAAATGCCAAACTTATCCTGCCACCCCAGCAAAACCGGGGGTTCTCCCTCTTGAAATAGAAGTGGAGCAAGGTGGCCCGCTCATCCCGGTATCAGGAACTGTGCCCCCTTCATCGCGGGACGCAGCGACGTTATTCCAACGCCAAACGGCGGATGCCTTTTTCAGCCCTCTACGCAGCCCCAAAAAACCCCGCGCCTGCGCATTCAACCGCAGCACGATCGAATCAAAGCCCTATTGATTGCCACTTTAATCTAACTTTCCATAGTTACAAACACGCCATTTCCGCAAGTTTTGCATCGATAAATACAACAATACTTCACAAATTCCTGCGTCTATACGCGCACGCAAAAAAGCCCTATTCCCCACCCCAGCCCGCGCACTGAACCACACTCCTGCCGGCGCGATTTCCTACTGTCATCTGCAATCTGTAACCTGTCATCTGCCAATGAACCGCATCAATCCGCGCGGCTTCAAATCCTCATTCAGAATCGACCGCGCCTCGCCGGCCGCCGCGCAAACCGCCTCCGCCGCCAGGTGCCCGCTTCGCGCACCGCTCTCCATCGTCGAGGGCCACCCCGTCCGCAACCAGTCCCCCGCGAGAAAAAGATGCGGCCATGGCGAAACAGCTCCAGGCCGCGCCGAATCAATCCCCGGAGGCACGCCAAACGTAGCCCGCACTTCCTTCACCAGCGCAACCTTCTCCAGCTTCGCTTCTTTCACCCGCGGAAAAAACTCCGCCAGCTCCCGCAGCGCCTGCGCAATCGCCTCATCCCTCGGCAGCGCCGCAAACGCCCGCGTCGCACTCACCACCAGCTCGATATAGTTCCCGCCCCGCCTCTGCAGCCGCGACTGGTTATACATCCAGTGAATCTCACGGTCCAGCAGCACCGCATGTTCCAGTTCCGTAATCTCCCGGTCAAACCAGAAATGCACGCTGCAGATTGGCCAATGCTCATGCTTCTCAATCTGCCGCGACAGTTCCTCAACTCCATCCGCCGGCGGCAACTGCGGAAGCAATTTCCACGTAGCCTCAAACGGCAGCGCCACCACCACAAAATCCGACATTAGCGCACCAGCACGCGTCTCTACAGTCCATTGCGAAGTCTCCTCGTCCCAAGCCGCGCTTTCGATATTCGTATTCAGATGCACGCTCCCGCCACGCACTTCCAGGAACGGCGTCACCGGCGCATACAGTTCGCTCAACGGCACAGTACTCATTCCCATGCTGCCCGCCTCGGCCGAATTCAAGAACAATTCCCGGATCACCTTGGCGGCATACGGCACCGCAATCTCGTCAATCTCCGCGTTCAGCGCGCTCGCAATCACCAGCCGCCAAAACCGGTTCACCGCGCCCTCCGTCTGCTTGTGTCGAATCAGCCAGTCCTTCAGGCTCTCAGTCGAGCCCTGTGCCACGGGCTTCATCAAAACATTAAATGCCCGCCCCAGTGCCAACTTATCCGCCCACGTAAACGCCCCGGCGGACATAAATCTGGGCAGTCCATGCAGCGGCGCCGGCAGAAACGACGGTCCAAGCCCCCACGGTCCGAGCACTGACCGCTTTCCCCCCGGCTCAATCAACGTCATGTCGTGCGTCCAGTGAATCTTCTCCGCAACCCCGATCCGCCGATAGAACCCAATCAGATTCGTGCAGCAGCCAAACAGCACATGCTGGCAGTTGTCGATAACCTCACCCACCCCGGGATGCAAGTACGAGCTGGCCCGTCCCCCCAGATACCCGCGCCGCTCAACCAATTGCACGCGCCAGCCTGCCTCAGCCAGCGAGCAAGCCGCGCTCATGCCGGCAACGCCTCCGCCGATCACCGTGACCGTCTTCTGCGAGTTCTTAGCCAGATCAATCAAAAGAGCCTGCGATATCGCTCCCGGAGGGAGCCGTCGAAAATAGCCCATGACAAGCACAGCGCAGTCCTGGGATAGCAGAACAAAAGCGAATGAGCCCCGTAGGGGCGACCGAACTCCCGCAGGCGATTTTCAAGAGAGCTTGTCACAAACTTGCCCCGAGCCTGTCGAAGGGTATTTGCTTTCGCATTTTTCGCTGTCCCGCCCCCGCCATCGAACAACCCTTTCAACCCGCAATCCTTGCCCACGTCATCTTAGCCATCCCGCCTGCCAGAATCCGCAGCTTATCGAAAGTCGAGACGCTCGCTCTCTTCGAAAACACATCCCAATCCGCGTCTTCAATCCGCTTCAGCAGCCCATGGTAAATGCTCACAAGCACCTGCAACGCAGGCCGGCTCTCCTTGTCGATCAGCGGCATCAACTCCTCCGCCGACGCATAGTAAGCCTCCGCCCGCCCCCCAATCTCCTTCAAAAGCGCCCTCTCCTCAGCCGTAGGCCCCCTCCCCTTGGGATGCTTCAATAACCCATCAAGCGCAACCCCATGCGCCTTCAAATCCTCAAGTGGCAGATACACTCGATTCCGTTCCGCATCCTCCACCACATCGCGAAGAATATTCGTCAGTTGAAACGCAATCCCCGTCTCCTCCGCCAGCTTCTCCGCCCGCGGGTCCGTATATCCAAAGATGCGAATGCACACCAGACCCACCACTGAAGCAACCAGGTAGCAGTAGCGATACAAATCGTCAAAAGTCGCATAAGTATCCGGCGCATCTCCTTTCGCCGAATCCAGATCCATCGTCACTCCGGCCACCACCTCATCCAGAAGCGTCAGCGGAATCCCAAATCTAACCGTCGCATCGCGCACAGCAACAAACACCGGATCGCTCGTTGCGTCCCCCGCGCTCACCGCCCGCCACGCCGCAAGCCACGTCTCCAAGCGCTTTCGCCTTTCCTCCACTGGCACACTCTCATCGTCCGCCAGGTCGTCGGCCTTTCGCATGAATGCATAAATGGCGCAGATCGCATCGCGCCGAGGCTTGGGCAACGCAACAAAGGCGTAATAGAAGTTCTTGGCTTCGCGCTTGGCAATTGCCCGGCAGACCGAGTAGGCCTTCTCCAGCGTATCCGCGTCCGTTGTACGTTCCAGCGTCAATCCGCCTTCTTTGTGCTGTACTGGTTAAGAGCCAGAGACGGAAGCAGTTTTCCTCCAACAGCTCTGAATGCAAGATTGAGCTTGGTGCTTTTCGAGATTGCCGGCCGCGCACTCAGCACGTCATAATCCTGCTTCTCAATCGCGCGCAGAATCTCCAGGCCTCCCCGGCTGAACAAATCCAGATCGAGCGCAAGCTCCCGGTTGACCATCCCAATCAAATTAAGTCCCTGCTCAAACAGGCCGCGGGCAAAATCAACCTCCAGCTGCATCAGCTCCCGAAACTTCTGCGTTGCCACTCCCCTTGCGATGATTTCCTCGCTTACTCCATAGGATTCCATGTCCTGCAACGGAATATAAACGCGCCCCTTTTTGTAATCGACGCTCACATCCTGCCAGAAGTTCGCCAATTGAAGCGCCGAGCACGTCGCATCCGATAGCCGGAACTTTTCCTCATTCGCTTCTCCGCATGCATAGAGCACCAACCGCCCAACCGGGTTAGCCGAATAACGGCAGTACGCAAGCAAATCCTGCTTCGTCGCGTAGCGAGTGGTCGTCTGGTCCTGGCGAAAGGCCTTCAGCAGATCGGCAAATGGCTCCTTGGGAATCGAGCACGCGCGAATCGTCTCCGCCAGCGCCACAAAGACCGGGTGCCGTGCGCGGCCCGCATAGCAGGCATCCAGTTCCTTCTCCCAAAAGTCCAACAATGCCAGCGCCACGGCCGCATCGCCTGCCTCGTCGCCCAGATCGTCGGAGACTCGACAGTAAGCATAGATCGCATGAAAATGCGGGCGAAGCACCTTCGGCAGAAACCAAGAAGCTACATGAAAATTCTCATAATGCGACTTTGCCAATCGCTGGCACCAGGCCCGCGCTTCTTCCAATGTGGGCGCGACATCGGGAATGCGATAGCTCGACGGCAGCGCTGACCATCCGCGCTCGATCAGTTGAGCCTGATCAAGCAATGCCGGCCGCATTCCTGCTTGAATGCGCGCATGATTTCCCGCTTGTTCGGTTGCCAGGGTCATTCGTCCGCCTCAGGGCACAATGGCGGTCTTGATCTCGCTGCTCCGCTTCATCAGCTTCTCAAAGACCCGGTTGAGTTCATACAGATGCGCATGGCCGGTGATGAATGCCCCCGCCTGGAAACGCCCGCTTGCAATCAGATCCAGCGCCTTGCGGCAAATCGCGGGAGTGTGGTGGAAAGTGGCGCGCAACGTTATGTCGCTATAGTGAATGCGGTTGGTGTCCAAAGTCACGTGGGTTCCCACGGCGCATCCTCCAAAAAAGTTCACCGTGCCACCCTTGCGCACCAGTTCCACTGCTTCCTGCCACGCCTCGGGCACGCCAACAGCTTCAATGGCGATGTCCACTCCCCGGTTCTTCTCCGTCAGCTCACGCGTATCGCGGATCGCCTTGCGGATACTCGACGTCTGCACCACGTGTGCTGCTCCCAGCTGCCGCGCCGCTTCAACCTGGCCGTCGTGTTTCACTATCGCAATGGTCTTGCACCCGGCCAGCGCGGCCACATGCAGAATCATCAGTCCCAGCGGGCCGCCGCCGATCACGGCCACCGTATCGCCCACCCGCGGCCTTGAATCCTCAAACCCATGCACCGCGCAGGCCAGCGGCTCCGTCAGCGCCGCATGTTCCAGCGGCACATGGTTCGGCACAAGTAACGTGTTCTTTGAAACAATCCGAGCCGGGATGCGAATAAACTCGGCATACGCGCCGTTGTTGAACAGCAGGTCGTCGCACAGGTTTTCCTGCCCGCGCTCGCAAAAATAACAAGTTCCGCACGGCGCTGAATTGAGCGCCACCACCCGGTCGCCAGGAACGAAATCCACTACCCCTTCGCCCGCCTCCACAACCGTCCCCGCAAGTTCGTGGCCAAACAGCGCCGGCGGCACAATCATGCGCGCATGATAGCCGCGTCGGAAAACCTTCAAATCCGTTCCGCAAGTCAGCGCTGCGCCCACCCTTACAACCAGTTCGCCAGGCGCCGCCTCGGGCACGGGGACTTGCTCGATGCGAATGTCTTCCCGGCCGTGAAGGACTGCGGCCCTCAAGGTTGTCGCCATCAAGTCCCTCCTACTCTGCTCCGCCACCGGCCACGGGTTCAATCATGATCTTCATCGAATCGGCCTTGGGGTGCGAAGCAATCTCGATTGCCGCAACCGCCTGCTCAAGCGGAAAGCGGTGCGAAATCAGTCGCGTTAAATCGAATCCGTTCAGGTACCCGCCAAACACAAGATCGGTTACCTCATCCAGAATGGGGAATGATGATGAGTATGACCCCATCAACGTCTTCTCGTCCATGCACACCGCGCCGGGATCGAAACTGGCCTCCCCGTGCTGGGTCTGCGCAAAGAGCATCACCTTGCCGCCGGGCCGCACCGCGTCCATTGCTGTCTTTATAAGCGCATTCCCACCCACCGCCAGAATCACGGCATCCGCTCCGCGTCCATCCGTCTCGGCAAATACTCTCTCCACCACGTTTTCCGTACCTGCATGGATCGGATTCTGCAGCCCATATCGAGCGGCAATCGCATGACGCTCCGAAAAAAGATCGGAAGTCAGAACTCGCGCCCCAATCCGGCTTGCCAGCACGGCATGCATCAGTCCGATCGGTCCCTGCCCTATCACCAGCACCGTATCGTCCGAGGCCAGGTTCAGCAGCTTCACGCCCTTCAGAACCGTGTTCACCGGCTCCACAAATGCGGCCTGCTCAAACGGAACGCCGTCCGGAATCCGCACCACTCCCCGGTTCGCCACCACAAAATCCATCACCCGGATGTATTCCGCAAAGCCCCCGCCCGAAGGTTCAAACCCAGCCGTAACGCCCACCTTCTTGTAGAGCGGGCATTGCGCCGGCGTCTGTTTTCTGCAGTAGTAGCATTTGCCGCACGGCACGTGGTGGAAGGTCATCACCCGCTCGCCCACTTCAAATGACGTAACGCCTTCGCCTACCTCGACGATAGTCCCGGCCATTTCGTGCCCGAATATCCGCGGCGCCGAGTGCGACCCTGTATGAATCTTCTTCAGGTCCGTCCCGCACACCCCGCACGTCGCCACTTTGACCAGCAACTCGCCCGGCCCGATCTTCGGCACCGGGACAGTCTCCACCCGCATATCGTTGACGCCGCGATAAACCGCCGCCCGCATGGTCGCAGGAACCTTTGCCGCCCCGTTTCCGAGTCCTTGCCGGCTTTCAATGTTTGAGATCTGGGTAGCCATTCAGTTTTCTGCTTGAACCTTCTCCGTCCAGAATATCCAGCACGCACCCCGCTATGCTTTCAGCGGCCTTTTTGCTATTCTCGCCCATCCGCACCAATGCGGGCCAGTGCCAGGGCCGGAGAATCGAAAAAATCAACATCCCGGCCATATCGAACCTTCCGTCGATCGAGATGAACCGGTTGAAATCAGGCAGTTGATCTCGGAAGCCGTCGCTCACTCCCTTGACGCAGTAGAAAGGAATCTCGCGCATCAAAGCCAGCCGGGCAATCGCGGCCGCTTCCATATCCACCAAATCGGCTTTGTAAGCAACACCCAGCCGTTGCTTCTCCGCTTCGTTGGCAACTATCGGACTAGTCACCAGCCATCGCTCCCCCGCGCCCGCGTCACAGTGGAATCGCTCGCCGGTCTGCGCATCAATCACGCCGGCCACATTGTAAGCACCGCCAGTCGCAACCCCTTCGTTCAGCGCCCCGGCCCATCCGATGGAAAACAACAGGTCGATCGGCCCGCCATCCTCAATAGCCGCAAAGGCCCGCGTAGCCGCCGCCTGCCCCGCCCCCGCGCAGGCGGCAATCCACTCCTCCTCTGAGTTGCGCCGCGCCCAGAACTGCACGCCGTTCCGGCTTCCATGCATCCACCCCCGCACCAGCGGCTTAAGCTCCCCGGGCATAGCGGCA
>JBEKZG010000067.1:0-11906 GCA_049510095.1 Occallatibacter sp. | reverse complement strand
CAGCATGGGTAGAGATATGCGTAGGCGGTGCGCCAATGTGACCACCTGGATTCACCCTTGCGACCACATTGTTATTGGCTCCAGTGCGGAGATTGCTGTTCCGGCCGCTGAAAGGCTTGCTTTCCCCTGCGCTTTTGTCTCCTGCTGCGCCGTTGCCCGTCATCACCCAGGCGCGCGAATTGTGATTGAAAGATAGAGCGGTACCGGGCTCCTTATTCGCGATGCTCCGCGCCTTGAAGGTTGGATCGCTTACAGGCTCGAGCCTGGGCACATAGGCGTTGCGGAATTCCTTGGGCGGTTCCTTCAAGAGCTGAATCTTGCTGTTGGCATCGAACTTCGTTCGCTCAATGGCATCGCCCTTCTTGTTACTCAGCGCATACACATCGTGCTTGCGGTTGATGGGAGGCTTGTCCTTAATATCGCGCGGATGAATGGGAACATAGCCGGTCTTGTGCTTGTCCTTGATCCAGTGAATGGGAGGATGGTGATGCCTGCGCTTGCCGACCACCCACACATAGTGATTTCCCCGGTAGATCCAGCTGCCGGCATGGCATACGACCCAGGTATACGGCGGGGGCGTGAGGCTCACCAAATAAGTTCCCTTGGCGATCTTGATATCCGGCGGAGCCAGGAATTGGACGCCGCCCGGAAAGCAGGGGAAGATGAAACCGGTTGCGTCGTCAGGGGCCGGGGCCACAGCCAAATCCGGCGCAGGCTCTCCGTTCGCATAGACGTAGACGGTAAGCGATAACCGGTGATCCAGCGCTCCGGATGTTGCCGTGAAGGGGATGATGTAAGTGCCATCGCCAACCGTTGGGTCGGCCATAAGCTGCAAGGCCAAAGCCTGGCCGGGTGTAATCTGGCCCGAGCAGGATGTGCAGATAAATCCGTTGGGCAGCGACGATGTAATATCGACAGGACCGGAAAAGCCATTCAGCGCCGCGACGGAAAGATTGACAGTAACCTTGACGCCGGGATTGGTGCTGATACTTGGCGGGGCAAAGGTGAGTGAGAAGTTGGGCTGCTGCAAGGCGCCCGGCGCAAGGCTTGCACCTTGCTGATTGGGATTGCCGCTCGGGTCCCAGCAGGTTCCATAGGGCGCGCAGGCGGAAAATGTGCCCCTCCCGTTCAGTTCCGCAAGGCCGGGCAGCTGAACGTCCAGGCCGGCGGATTTCATGACTGCCTTCATAGCTGTGGACCGCTGAGTTACCCGGCCGGCCACCCAACTATCCCACGCGGCAAAATCAGTCGTATCGGCTTGAGCCGGTGGAGTTATGCTCTTCCCATCATTGAAGAACTGAGTCTGGCCCTTGGCGGATTTCTGCTCCGCCGATCCGGGCGCATCCAGTTGATAGGTCTCGTCCTTCTGCGGGGTTATGGCAATTGCATCGGTATAACTCGTGATGCGCAGGTAAGCCTTGTTGGGATAGGCAGTCGTCAGGCTGTCGGTGCCGGTCCTCAGCATGAATGACTCGCCGCTAACTGGGCGGACATGCAGGGTCGCCGTGCCCGTGACAAGCGATAACTGGGTGCGTGGAACTCCGCCGCTGGTCAGTAAGCCATCGAAGGTCAGGACGGAGTTATCGGCGAGATAGAGGGTCGAAGCGTCTTCAAACTCGACCTCCGCACGGCCCGCGCCTGTTGCCAGGCTGTAACCGGATTCGACCGGAAGATTCACCACCGCCTTTTCCCAGGTTGTGCCGGTTTGCTTTTCAGCCTCCGCGCTGGGCGCCACACGGACATCGCCTTCAAGGTAACTGATGCGGACAATTTGAGGGTAAACCGCGGTAGGATTAGGCGGGGCCGGCGGCGGAGGCGGCGTGGATTTTGCTGTTGCCGCGCCTGGAGTTTGGGCGAAAAGCGTGGTTACGAGATAACCACAAAGCAGCAATGATGAAAGATGGCGATGACGCGCGACGTTCATAAATTCCTCGAACAAACGTTGGTGTTGCGGTGGATCGGCATACCGCACGGATTCCGGTAAGCCGGTTTGGTGCTGATCGCATTGGTTCCGAACCTTTGACACCCGCATCGATAGAACGGTTATGTTTATCGTGAACATGCCATGTTATCGCCCTTTGAAAGAATTTGACGGTAACGTGGAGAAACGACACCCTGCTCGTCGGATTAGGAACAGGGATCGGAGCGCGCAAACAGACACAAACGTTGTATATGCCGCAAGCGGAATGACTGGCTAAACTGTTACAGCATGGGAAGCCAGGTTCCATTATCGGATTCGGGCTATCGGGGCCGCCTTGCGCCCTCACCCACCGGCTATCTCCACGTCGGCCACGCGCGCACCTTCTGGACGGCGTGGCAAAGAGCGCGCGAGGCCTCCGGCACGCTGGTCATGCGCGTGGAAGACCTTGACCCCGACCGCAGCCGCGCCGCGTACGCCGATGCCGCTCTTGAAGACTTGCGCTGGCTGGGTATTCGATGGCAGGAAGGGCCTGACAAGGGAGGCCCCTTTGCGCCCTACGCGCAGAGCCGCCGCAATGAGGTTTATCTCAACGCGTGGCGAAAGCTGCTGCGGCACGGGTTTCTCTACCCTTGCCGGTGCTCCCGCAAGGATCTCGATTCGGCTCTCGCAGCGCCGCATGAAGGTGGGCCGGCAGCCGCGGGGGCTCATTCATCACAGGACCCCCTGGACGACGAACCCATGTATCCTGGCACCTGCCGGCCTCCCTTGAATGCGCCACTCATCACCAACGAGGCAGACGTAAAGGAAGGCGTAAACTGGCGATTCCGCGTTCCTGACAGGGAAAAGATCTGGTTCAAGGATCTCAATCTCGGAATCCAGCGCTACGTTGCCGGACGCGACTTCGGTGACTTTGTGGTGTGGCGGCGGGACGGCGTACCCAGTTATCAACTTGCCTGTGTCGCCGATGACGCCGCCATGGGCATCACGGAAGTGGTGCGCGGCGCCGATCTGCTCAAGTCAACCGCGCGGCAGATCCTTCTCAACCGCGCGCTGGATTTCAACAACCCGGCATGGTTTCACTGCCCCCTGATTGTGGACCAAAACGGGCGGCGCCTGGCCAAACGCCACGACTCGCTCAGCCTGCGCGCGCTGCGCCAGCGGGGCCTGACACCCATGAATATCCTCTCGGCGGAGCTGCCGGTGGAGGCGTAGGACGCCTTTTTCTATCGCTGGCCCTTTGCTCTAATTCGGTCGAGTTTCTCGAACAAATCGCCAATCCGGACAAGGATCGCTGTTCCGGGCACGGTAAGCTCCCCGCCTGGAACCAAAAGGAGTCCCGTCGCTGTGCCGCGATAGGCAACGCGGGCGTGTGGATCGATCACCCACACATGCTCGACCCCAAATTGAAGATATTCCACCGCTTTCTTATCCGCACGGCGTCTCGTATCTTCGGGCGAAAGAATCTCAATAGCGATGAGCGGAGGATGGGTCAGGATGTCGTCGGCTGGGGAGCCTACGCGCAGCACACACACATCAGGAATGAGGAATCTGCGTGGAGCGATCTGGACACGTTGCTCGGTGAGCCCGAAAACTCCCCAACTATCAATATTGTTGGTGAAGATCGTGCCCAGAATAATCTGCAGGAAGGAATGCTCGAACTCGCCCAAGTTGCGCTCCACGACTACGCCGTCTTCATACTCACAGTCGGGCTCGTAGCCGGTGGAGAGATATTCCTCCACGGAGATGAACCGGTCGCCAATGGGCTGCGTTGCCATAGCAACAGTATCCTCTTCTGCATTTGCTTCTGCAATGCGGAAACAAATGCGGTCGGCTGCCTTCAAATTGGCTGCCGCCCGCATTATCTTGTCCACGCACCTGGCGCCTTACTTGTGGTGGATAAACTTCCCGCTCTGCAATTCGCTCACCGCCTGCCGCAGTTCAGCCTGCGTGTTCATCACAATGGGCCCATACCATGCAACCGGCTCTTCCAGCGGCTTGCCGGAAACCAGCAGGAACCGGATGCCCTCAGGCCCTGCCTGCACCACAATCTCATCTCCGCGATCGAACAGCACAAGCGAGTGGTTGCGTGCATCGTACACAGCCGGCGCGTTGGGGTCTGCGCCCGACTCGGTCAACACAGCCTGCGGTTCTGAGGCGTCGCGGAAGGTTCCAGCGCCCGCAAACACATACGCGAATGCGTTGCGCGTCGTCTCCACCTTGATCCGTTTCCGCTTGTTCGGTGGAACCGAAATATCCACGTAATTCGGGTCGGCCGCTACGCCCTCCACAGGTCCCTTCTTCCCCCAGAACTCCCCCACGATGATGCGTGCATGCGTGCCGTCATCCTCGGTAACTTCGGGGATGGCGCTCGCAGGAATGTCCTGGTAGCGCGGATCGGTCATCTTCAGCGCAGCGGGCAGGTTTGCCCACAACTGAAAGCCATGCATCCGGCCCTGCGCATCGCCTTTAGGCATTTCCTGGTGCAGAATGCCGCTGCCGGCGGTCATCCACTGCACGTCGCCCGCGACCATCCGGCCCTTGTTGCCCAGGCTGTCGCCGTGCGCCACCTCGCCGGCCAGCACGTACGTAATCGTTTCGATGCCGCGGTGCGGATGCCACGGAAAACCGGCCAGGTAATCCGCCGGATTCTCATTGCGAAAATCGTCCAGCAGCAGGAACGGATCGAACTCCTTTGTCTTTCCAAAACCGAAGGCGCGTTGCAACTTCACGCCGGCGCCCTCGATGGTCGGCGTGGTTTCAATAATCTGCTTCACAGGACGAAGCGACATGGTAGACCTCCTCTGCCTTGCGTCAGCCCTGAATTGGGCGTACGGGAATTGGATGCGCAAGGAGGTTATTCGTTGCAACAAGTATCTCGGCGGACAAGAGTGAAGAAGTGAAAAAGTGAAGAAGTGAAAAAGTGAAAAAATGCACGGGACCTGACCGATCACGCCTACGGTGTGGCGCCCAGCATTCCGGACCCAAGTGCTTCATGGACCCTCATGTCCGGTCACGCTTCAATATCCGCTGTCTTTTTCACTTCTTCACTTCTTCACCTTTTCACTTCTTCACCATTCACTACGCCGCCTTAATGAACTGCACATCCAGAGTAATGGCCACGTCCTCGCCCACCAGTACACCGCCGGCTTCGAGCCCCGCATTCCACGAGAGACCGAATTCCTTGCGGTTGATCTTTGTGGAAGCGGTGAGTCCAATCCGCAGGTTGCCCCAGGGGTCTTTGGCCGGCTCGCTAAGCCCTTCGATTGCAAGACTCACGACCTTGGTCACGCCATGAATAGTCAATTCGCCGGTAACCTCGTAATCGCCGGCTGCGACGGGATTCACCGTAATCGACTTGAAGGTGATGGTGGGGAACTTCTCGACGTCGAAGAAGTCGGCGCTCTTCAGGTGCCCGTCGCGCTGCGCATCGCCTGTGTTGACGGTGGCCACGTCAATCGACGCGTCAACCGAAGATAGTTTTGGGTCGACCGTGTGCTCAGTCAAAACTCCGGAAAGCCCGCTGAATTTGCCTTTTACGTTCGAGATCATCATGTGCCTGACCTTGAACTCGGCGGTAGAGTGAGCCGGGTCGAGGTTCCACGTGGTCAGAATGTTGGGGGTAGGGGTTGCTGTTGACATGTTTGTTGCTCCTTTCCCCATCTTGGATGCGGCAGGTAGATATTTGTTGCAACAAGTATGTTGGAAGTCTGATTAAGATGATGAACTGGTCGGCTGGATTGACCCTCAGCGGTCCACGCCGCGCAGGAGCCAGTAGCCGCCTTTCCGAAACAGGAGCCTTCAGCTGTCCTTCCGATAAAGGAGCCCTCAGCGGTCTTTGCTGTAGAGTAAATCGCGGATAGCCTTCCGCCTCTCCTCGTTGGCTTCCGCCTCCGCCTTCCGCTCCTCGGCGCTCAGGTGCTTTCCGGCATGGATCTCCATGGCTTCCGGGGTGCTGCACTCCGGACAGCGGTTGGCGAAACCAGGCTTATCCGGCCTCAGCTCAAACTCCTCACCGCAGACAACGCAGATTTTGATAAGAAGCGCCATTTATCCCCCATTTTAGTAGGGTATTTCCCGCTTCGCTAGGCTGCGCTGATTTCTTGAAGCGCCCCCGAGAGTTCAGTCAAAGAGCGACGGCAATTCTGGTTTCGCCGGTCGAGTCAATTTGGGCCAAAAAGTACCAATTACGACGGCTTTCCGAGTTGGCTAAATTGTCTCCACGTCAATCAAGTCAGCTCAGAAAGAGGCTTATCATGCTCCCCCAGCAACAGCCTGACTTTCCTCACCGGCTCAACAGCAACGGCTTCCACGATTCCATTTGTACCCGATGCCATTTGATCGTTGTGATCGGTTAGCTGGATGGCGAGATCGCCTTCGGGCGGGGTCAACTCGCTATGGGAATAACGGGCTCGTGCTTCGGACTCGGAGATTCTGCGCAGTGAAGCAATTTCCCGATAGTCGAATTGGAAGCGTTCCAAACGAGGATTGTGGGTGACGAGGGCCGCAACGATCGCTTCTCTGGTGGCGGATGCAGATTCGACAGCCACGTCGGATTCTTCGGCCTCGGTGATTAGATCGACGAGAGATTCGCCCCGGCGAGATCTGGGGCGGCAGAGTTTGGCTTATAGCAGTAAAGGTCGTAGCTAATTGAGAAAGAACTCTACTATGGCTGTGGCGGATTCGCAATCAGCCAAGAAAGCTCGCGGCGAAACAAATCGATTGACAAAATTGAACCACCGCCTCGAAACTTGAAACCACGAGAAACTTGAAACCACGAAGAGAGGGGCGCGTTCGGCCTGCCTCTTCCGTCCCCGCTTCCCAATCCTCCAGGTTGCCGTCTTAACCGTAAAGCCACGCAAACCACCCAGGAATCGCTTCATCCTGTTGAGCCACCCCTAAGTTCAGCTATGAGGAGAAAAATCTATGAATGCACGAAAGTCCAGAATCTTGACGGCACTTCTGGTTCTGGGGGCGTGTGTAAGCGCCCTGGCCGAGAGCCCGGAGCAGCGCGCAGTCCCGTATCCAACCGCAGCAACTCCCAAAGCAATCGATCGAGGTTCGCTCGCCTCGCAGCCGGATTCTGCACCGATTTCGGCAACCGTGGTTATGAACCTGCGCGACCCGGACGGAGCGGAGAACCTGCTCAAGGCGATTAACACGCCGGGCGACCCTGAGTATCACAAGTTTCTGAGCGCTGAGCAGTTCGTTGCACGCTTTGCCCCAACTGCCGCCGAAGTTATGAAGATGGGCGCGGTTTTGAGCAAGTACGGGCTAACGGTGGAGCGCACCACTGCAACGACCCTCAAGGTGACCGGTCGCCCCGCCGACATGGAACGCGCCTTCAGTGTGAGCCTTCATAGTTATGAGATTCCCGCGCATGATAGCCTCCCCGGCTATAGCTATCACGCCCCACTCGCTCCGGCCACGATTCCCAGCGAGATTTCAGCATCGGTCTCGGCGGTGATCGGCCTCGACAACCGCCCCAGCCTTTATCCGCACAACAAGGTCGCTGCCCGCCCAGTTGCGGTCAAGCCAACAGGTTCGGGTGGCGATGCTCCCGGCCTCTGGACAGTGACCGACTTCGCCAACTATTACGATGTTGAACCACTGTATAAGCAAAACGTCACGGGCAAAGGCCGCACGCTTGGCATTATTACCCTGGCGAGCTTTACGCCCAGCGATGCTTATGCCTACTGGCAGGCTGTGGGACTCAATGTGGAGGCAAACCGCATCACCATCGTCAACGTGGATGGCGGTCCGGGAGCGCCGAGCGATGCTTCAGGTTCCATTGAAACCACCTTGGATGTCGAGCAATCCGGCGGTGTTGCGCCGGGGGCAAAGATTATTGTCTATCAGGCACCCAATACCAATCAGAGTTTCGTGGACGCGTTCGCCGTGGCCGCCGACAGCAATTCCGCGGATACCCTGTCAACCAGTTGGGGCGAATGGGAGTGGCTCGACAACCTGGAGAATTCTCCGGTAACCGATCCCTTGAACGGCAGGACCACAAGCTTCCTGCAAGCGGTTCACCAACTTCTGCTTCGCTCGGCGATTCAGGGGCAATCGATTTTTGCGGCTGCGGGAGATGGCGGCGCTTACGACGCCAATGACAGCCTCGGCTGCTTTCCTTCCACGACGCCCAGTTGCAGCGAACCGCTCAGCGTGGACTATCCCGCCAGTGATACCGCGATCACTGCCGGCGGCGGCACAACCCTGGCCGGAGTTCAGGAGTTCTGCCTCAATGCGGCTTGCACTCCGCCCTACTACGACGTGGATGTTCCGCACGAGAGGGTTTGGGGATGGGATTATCTCCAGGGCTTATGCGATGCCCTCGGAACGCCCGACCCCGTGGCTTGCGGCATATTTCCCGCAGGCGGCGGTGGCGGGGTCAGCGTGTCGTTTGGCCTGCCCTTGTACCAATTCTTCGAGCCTGGCATCCAGTTCAGCCAGCCTGGCCAGAATTTTGTCTACGATGGACAGCTTTTCTACGCACTGCCATCCTACTTTCCGGGCCGTAATGTTCCCGACATTTCATTCAACGCCGATCCGGATACCGGCTACGTTGTCTACTACACCTCGTCCAAATCAGGATTCGGCGTTGAGTCCGGCTATGGCGGTACGAGCTTTGTGGCGCCGCAGCTGAACGGCGTCACGGCTCTTCTGGGTGAATACGTGCAAGGCCGGCTCGGGCTGCTCAATTTCTCGCTGTACGGTCTCGGACTCACCGGACAGGCGTATGGCGGCCGTGATCCGGCGTTCAATGCGATTCCATACGGGGACAACTGGTTCTATCACGGCAGCGACGGCTACAATCCGGCTGTGGGATTGGGCACGTTGAACGTTGCTAATTTTGCTCACAAACTCGGCGATCTGTTCTAGGTTTTTGGGACGGCAGCAGAGCAACCGTTCCGAATGGGTGCGGGCAATCCAATCCCACGGAACGGTTTCGCCTTTGTCTTCGGCTCGATGCATCGGAATTTATGCCGGGGGCTCGTTTGCGTTGCATCGTGAGGCTCATGCCTTCCAAGGGCGGGGTAATTCTCCTCGGCGTCCGGCAAATCTCACCCTCCAGACCCAGCCTCATCCGGTGGAGACGAAAGACGTTTGATTTCCTTGTCAACCACAACCAGCAATGGTGGCAAGGCTAGTTGCACAGTGTCCCATACCATCTTCGCGGCAACGTCCTCATAGTCATGGCGGTAGACATTCCCTGCGCCGGCAACATCCTTCCAGGGAATGGAAGGATTTCGCGCCTTCAAATCATCGGGAAGTCTGCGGGAGGCTTCCGAAATGATCTCAAGGCATCGCGTCACAGCGAAGACATTTCGCGTGTCGTGAAGAAAAGCCTCATAATCGAGACCCTCGACAAATTCGATTGCAAGTTCTATATGCCGCTCAATGTCTGCAAGAGCAGATAATGCATCAGAATGCATAGATGGAATCCGCAATGGCGGCAGGCTTCAGGTACGGCTTGAGTCCATCGCGATTTACCACATCGACCGGAGAGGCAAACAAAGCGGCAATATCGTTTTTCAGAGCAGCATAATCAAAGACGGTAATCCGGGCCGCGGGATCGAATTCGACGAGGATGTCGGTATCGCTAGCCGGCTTTTGATCTCCCCGCGCGCGCGATCCGAATAGGGCAACGTGAGCCACGCCCCGAGAGCGTAACGCCGCCTCGTTTTCGCGTAACCGTTTTAGGATTTCGTCGCGATTCATTGGGATGGTCTTCCTATTCTTGAGGATACGCCTAATGCAAGCTTGGGTCGATGCCCAACTCGCGGCGACGCAGCAGCTTCATTCAGGTTGCCGGAGTGGTGTTCGAGTTCGGCGACGCGCTGCGTCCAGCTATCGGGGTTTCACAGGAGTGCCATCGTCTTTTCAATTATGCGTGATTGGACGGTGAGGCCAAGACGCCAGGAGCGGGTTGGACAAATCGCGCGGCCCTTGTGGAGGCTGTGAATTGAATTTCATGCCATTATTCCACAGATTTCGGGTGTGCGAATCCCCTGCCAGTACGCGATAATGTCGCCATAATGGGCATCGGTGGAAACGAAATGATTGGCAGAAACGACCCATGCCCGTGTGGCAGCGGCAAGAAGTACAAGCGTTGCTGTTTACCAGGCACGTGGGCCCCGGCTACAACCTTTGAAAGCCCGTGGAGCAGACAGCGTGAGGCTTCAGACAGGCTTACACCGGCGTTGCTGAAACTTGCGGCGCGTGAGCTGGGGGACGACTTGCTACTCGCTTGGTCGGAATTCAATCAGGTCCCATTTCCCGAACCGATCGGCAAGTTCGAAAATGAAGAAGGCATTTTCAATCCGTACCTGATCTTTGACTGGGATCCGGATGCTCCGCTGACCCGCCGCTCAGGCAAGCCGAGAGCCGGCTTGGTTCTGGCAATGTACCTGGAGAAGAACGTGAACCGCCTGTCGGAACTGGAGATGCAAATTGTGTTGCAAGCTATTTCGCAGCCAGTCGGCTTCTATGAAATTGTCCGTTGCAATCCGGGTCACAGTGCGGTGCTTCGCGACATTTTGATTGGCGGCGATACGGAGGTCGAGGAACACTCTGGAACGAGAACCATGCGGCCTGGGGATCTATATCCCCTGACAGGAAAGTCGAAATCGTTGCGCTTCGGACGAAACTGCGCAAGAAGATCGCGAAGAAGAACCGGGAGCTGAATGCTTCCGATCTGCTTCGATATACAGACGAGATTCGTTCCGTGTATCTGAACATTCGGGATGCAATGTTCAGGCCCAAGAAACTGGTGAATACCGACGGTGAACCGTATGTCTTCCACTGGCTGACTTTTCGCATCGGTTCCGCGCAGGTGGCATTCGATGCGCTGGCTCCGCTGGCCTTGGGCAGCCCTAAAGAGGAGTTGCTCGAAAGCGCGGAATGGAACGCTGACGGGTCGCTCGAAAGTGTGGAGTTTGACTGGCTGGTCAGCGGCAATCGGATGCACAAGACCTGGGACAACACCATCATGGGCAACCTGAAGATTTCCGGGCGAACCTTGGTTGTGGAGGTGAACTCGGCGAACCGCGCCAGCAAGATTCGCCAGCAGATCGAGAAGAGGCTTGGCCTTCATGCAGTTCATCTGAGCACGACCGCGCAAACGCCGGAGGAGGCGATTGCGAAGCGGAGAGAAGAAGGGGAGAACGCGCCTGCGGAAAAAGCAGCCAGCGAGCCGCTCGATCCAGAGATTCTGAAGGATTTTGCGGCTCACGTGCAGGGGCAGATCGAGGCCTGGGTGCATGAGAGGATTCCCGCGCTGGGTGGCCGAACACCACTAGAGGCAGTTCGCGATCCGGATGGGAGGGAGATTGTGGAATCGCTTCTTGTGGGCTGGGAGCGTCATTTTGAGGGGGCAGCGGTCCAGGGGACGATACGTCCGGACATCGATGCCGTGCGACGGCTGCTGAACCTGCCGGTGGCAATCGGGACTGTCATTCACTGAGGCTGAGTCGATTGGTGTAGTTCGCGGAGAAACCTTCTCATGAGGGTATGGCTTAAGCGCCTTCCAGTTGCATGGTCAGCTCTTCCCATTCGGTGGTGAGGGAGGTTAGCTGCGCGCGCAGATCGTCGGCGAGAGCTGTGAGGCGGGCGGTTTCAGCGGCGGAGACGTAGCTGCCGAGTTGCTGCTCGGTGTGGGCGATGGAGGCTTCGATGCGCGGAATTTCTTCTTCGAGGAAGGCGCAACGATCTTCGAGCTGTTTTTGCTTGATGGGGTTGAGGCGGCGTTTCTTCGTCGAGTCTTCGGGACCGCCTTCTATGATGATGGTTGTGCCGGAAGGTGGCGAGGTCTGAGCCGGCCCCGTGGAACTTCCCACAGGGGCTAAAGCCCCATTCATTGTTGAGCTGCTTTGCGGCACCCTTCGGCTGGGCTCAGGGCAGGCTATCGAAGTCGTGCCCTGATACAAAGCTTGACTACCCTTCGATTGGACCGACGTCGTGCCCTGATTCAAAGCGCCTGATCGGG
>JBEKZG010000066.1:0-10646 GCA_049510095.1 Occallatibacter sp. | reverse complement strand
CGAAGGCTCCCAGTGGTTCGAGTGAAGACAACAGCCTTCGTTCGATTGAAACCACAATCGAACAGGCTGCTTCAACCGGAGTATGCCGGGAGGCGGAATGGACAACATAGCCAAAGCAAGAGCGGCAATGAATCAGCGAGTGGCACGATACGTCGTTGCCCACCCGGCTGAGACCTACGAACAGGTCGCCCGGACGCTTAGGGTTTCACGCTGGCGCGTCCTGACTGTCGCGGCGGGATTGGGCATCAGCCGGAAGTCAGGACCGAAGCCGAAACCGCAAATCACAATTCGCTAAACCACTGAGGTAACACGAAGCACGAAAGGTTCTGGACGGCTCCGAAGAGAAGTGAGCCAGAGCCCTGAGAAAGTGTTGTCTCAAAAAGGGCAAATTCAGAGGCATTATGCCTCGGCGCGATACCTACTGACGCATTCAGTGTGGGCGGTAACCCTATATCCCTTCCGAGGTGCTCCTCAGCGAAGACGGCTACTACCGTCCCCTGTGTCCAGTCGAAGACAAATTCGTGCCGGGTGAAATTGTCAACCGCTGGTTCCACAGGGAGCAGTCCCGCCGCCTGAAAGACCTGCACGAGCGCGAGATGCTGGAGTTTGATGCCGAACTTGCTGAGTTGCTCTTTCGCCGAAAGCAGATGCTTTGCCGCCTCGGACGTAACGGCCAGTGGTGCCTATGGCTCCGGCAGGAGAGAATATCGAGGAGCACGGCGGATAGGCTGGTCAGCCAGTATGCGGAGTCCCATGGACTTGCTGATGAATTAAAACATCGGGACAACGCGGAACCTCTTGAAGGCAACGTCTGCTTGGCTGCCATCCGAGTATTCAAGCGACTCAAGAACATGCTAAGCAGCCCACGTTCGCGAATGATATTCCTTCGTTGCCTCGCAGACCGATTTGGCCTCGGCGTCGAATTCGGTGAAGACGGCTCCACGCACATCTCGTTAACCGTTGTGATGCCGGAAGGATTGGCGTCCGCGAGTTCTTCCGCATCGGCAATACCACCTACCCAGAGTCTCTCCCACACTTGGGAGGCGTTCCATGCGATGTGTCCCTTGTGCATTATGCTCATAGGACATATTATAGACGGATGACGATTTAGAATCAAGAGCATTATGCGCTTTGGGCATTATGTATAATGGAAGCCATGGGCTGGCGGATGCAAAAGGTGGCCGTTTGCGACGTGTGCGGTCACGTCTGGATTCCGTCTGTCGAGCACCCGAAGCTGTGTGCCAGCAAACAGTGCCGGTCAACTCTCTGGGATAAGGGTGGTGTGGATGGCCGGACGAGGAAGGCGAGAGTCAAGGCTGGGCGCAGCAAAAAGCTAGAGACTTCAAAGGCACGTTAAACCTTAACCGGCTTTCCATGCATTATGATTATGGCCATGATTCCGTTTGTGATTTGCGGGAAGTGCTCTCAGCCCACCTTGCTCCCGCTTCCCACCCTCGATGAAACGCCCATTCATCGGCAATGCCGAACCAAGAATGACTGGCAGATAAAGCTTGCATGTCCTGAATGCGGGTACGCATACGTCTATCTGGAACAAGACATCCGCTGGCGTCCTCTTGATAGGAATGTGCTCGACATATATCGAGATACGGCCTTTCTGAGGATTGAAAGCGAATGCGAGGAAGGATGTTCCGGGTTTCGAATCGTATGGCATACACGAACGGCGATTTCCACCAACGGCGCACAATCCGGCACAGCCGAAACCAAGTTAGAGCCAACGCTGGACATAGTTGAGAAAATCGAGGGTAGATTCTATCAAGCTCTCTCCTGCAAGCAAGGTCATCCATACTCATCAACAGTTGTTCTTTCCCGTTATCGAATTGAAAAAGGTCTCGATTGGTGGTCCGCATAACGCCTTCTGGCTATTCTTCCTCGGGAGCAATAAGGCCGAGCCTGAACCAGTCGAAAGCTCTCAGAGTGTCCGCTCCTTGGGAATAGCGTTCGTTCCATGCCGCCCCGAGGTCATATAACGTAGTGTTGTATTCGCGCTGACACTCCTCGCTTGAGTCAATTCTGAATTTGTCCCGAGCGCCCAGCCAGTTGTCGATTGCTGTGGCGAGGTCGGGGACGTGACGGACATCAATTTGCAGGTTTTCTGGTTTAACCATCGGCAGGTCTCCTGTCAATGAAACCGAAAGTCGTCCATTTCAAACCGCGCTGACAATGACCATTTCCGCCAACCGGCCATCCGGCTCATTGACCAGACCAAGTTGACCACTGTTGCGAAGAGAAAACAGGCTCATATTTCCCCGAAATATGGAGGCTGGGAATGGGGGTATTTGAACCACCCGCTCCGTCGCCTCCGAGAACCATTGTTCAGACTACTCCGAGAATCCATCCCTCGATTTAAGCGATACCCCGCTCCTCATCGGTCGGGCTTCGGTTGAGGAATCCGCCGAGGAACTCTCTATGGTTGGTCTGGTGCAGCCATGTTGCTGCCGCGTACGCCGGTTGTTCGATGCCGTCCCGGCCTTCTTCTGGGAGCCGCCGCGTAAACAACGAAGGGTATACCTCGCCGACCAACCGACTCAACAATCATCGTCTTCTACAGCCGGATATAAGCAGTTGAAGCACCGATAGTGCTCGTCGCGGCCTTCGGAAGTCTTACTCGGTGGCAGATGCATGGCGTCCATAATCTTCCTGACATCTTTTCGCCGGTTGAGGATGCACTTGTCCGCGAGGAGATGAAATCGCTGCTCTCGCCCGTCGAAAACTACGCGGCCCCGTGGTGGTCGCTCGTACTCAACCTCGGCTGGCACTGCACCAGTGTCCTGAAGATGCGACCAGTAATCGTCGTGCCCTGTCGAATGCGTTAAGGCGGTGCCGTAGGATTCCGCCTTTGAAAGAGGAGTGAAGTCGATGATGAGTTTGTCATCAAGGAGCCAGAAGATGCCGACGCACGGTTCTTGGGTGGGAGAATTTGTCACGGTCTCCTCTCCTGTTTGAGGTTTGGCAAATAGCTGTTTCTCTTTGATGCTCAGGTCGCCGCCTTCGTTAGAAAATTGTGCTGTCGGCTTAGGGTCCGCCGCTGGCGGAGGATGAGTGGTCGGCTCCTTGCCTGATGCTGCCCTTGATGGGAGCCAAGAACGGCATCCCGCGATAGCAACCGGACTGACAACTCTGGACGCCGCCGATGCCAATTGAATTCTCTATATCAATAGTGTCGTTCTGAACGGTTTTTAGCGACAAGCCCCCAAACTATTTTTTCGGTCGCCGTTCAGGCTTTACCGGATTCCGTCCCGCCGCTGCCGGGTGACAAGGCCGTCAGGTCGCCCGAGGAAGACCTCTGAAGGCAGGTACCGGCGCAACTCGCCGCAGAGAAGGCACTCGACGCTGATGGACTGGAAGGGGAATTCTTCCTGCCCGGTCGGCACGTCGCAGCGGCAATTTGAGCCAAGCAGGGCGGCCCCAATCCTGCCCTTCAGAAGCCTTCCTAAACCCTTCCTAAATCCTAAGGCTTCCTAAATCGTCCTAAGGTCGAGGGGGCACCCTAACCAAAAAATGCTGTCTTGAAGGGAAATTTCAGGTCGTCCTAAAACCTTGCCTTTTTGGAATCGAAGTTTTAGCATTGTTCGTGGGAAAACTGGGCTCCGCCTTCCTATTCCCTTCTTCGGCACCAGGTTGTCAAGCTTCAAGTTATAAACCCCTTACAATCAATGAGATAAAAAGGTCGCCGATTCGGTCGGAAGCCTTTTTGTTCCATTTTCAGCCCAAGGGCTGGCCATTGGGGACACCGGGGTACATCCGGCGTAAAGCAAACATAATTAATGGATTAGGCTGCAAAGGGAAGTCGAAGTCGCAATTGAGTGATCTGGCGAACATTGCTAATACATAACTAACTTCGGACTATCAGATGACGTTCTTAGCGGATACCTATTTCATCCGAGCGCGGAGCCACTTTGCTGTCTGCGCGGGGTCAAGACGGACTAGTGAGCCGATATGGTAGGCAGGGAGGCTGCCAGACCGAATGTGGCGGCGCACGGTCTTGTCGCTGACCTTCATCAGGCCGGCTAGTTCCTCCACAGTCAACGCTCGACAGTAGGCCTCGATGATATCTGCAATGTTCATGACCCAACCCCGCACTTCCAGCACACAATCGGAGAAACCCACTTCAGCGAGCCCCCTTTTATATGCGGCTGCCAGCGAGCTACTGAAGTGGTATCGCTTCAATTCCGACTGGGGTGCTCAACCCTTGACAAGCGATGCCGCCACAGAGAAATACCCATCGGGTGTCCGCCTTTCCCATTTGCAGGGGGACCGTTGTATGAATCCCTCGCTGTTTTGAATATCGAAGTGCGATCTCGGTTCCGGGAAGGGGAGGAAGGCAGGGCAATCGCATTTGGATTTTTCCCACGCTGGTTGCAGGCCGGAAAGTCGATTCAGACGACTCCCCCGGTTTCTCGATGCAAGAATTCGCTTTTTTGAGGGATCTGTACGAGCGAATTGACAGCGTAAGAAGCCGAATTGAGACAGACTCGGGCCTTTTCGACGATTCGGATGTCAAGGAAATTCCAAATGCGATTGCCCTGTATATACCCCTCGATCACCTTGACGATGTCCGCCTGCTGCTTCACGGTTTGTGCAAAATCGGACAGGAGGTGGTATGCATTGAGGATAAAGCAGTATGTACGTGCGACCTGAATCGGAGAGATTCGTGGCCTGTGCCGAGTGACAGGCGGTCCGTTGACAAGGGGCATCTTTGCGACTGTTCATTGACTCGTCCGGTCACGGGATTTAGCATTCGCGCTATATGTGCGATTCGAACCACAAAAACAGCATTCAAGATTTGAACATCGCGATTATGGGGGCGATTCAAGAGGCTGATCGCTATTTCTCTGTCCTGACCGAAAATGAAAGGCCGGGACGAATATCCCTGCCGTTGATGACCGAGTGCTGCATTCACGCGATTGCATTCGGCCAGATTGCTGCCGACCTCGCCAAAGAACTCTTGGTTTGGGATTTGGCTCATGGTGCTGAACCGTTGACGCCGACGGAGCAAGTTGGCTGGGACCTCGCTGTCAAGAGCCTGGATCATTGTGTAAAAGCGATGCAGATTGACCAAACGGGACAGTTCTTCGAGGCAGGAGTAGTTATACTCAATGGCGTTTTTGCGTTGACCGGAGCGGATTGGATCGTAAAAACCCTGGATTTCTTGAAAACTCTCAACGATTCATGGGACATCCCTACCAAAGACCTGAAAACAACATCGAAGTTTCTTGACCAATTCGATCTCTTCATGATGATCGGGCTGCTTGCCAGTCAATACGCTGTCATGCAGGTTAATGCGTTAACGCATCCACTCGACGACTTTATGCTTGGTCTTCCGCTTGCCTTTAGGGCGAAGAAGGCACTAGGTGAGTCCCAAGCGAGAGTTAGCGGTGTTGTGCTTGACGTACGCCGGGATTTCGATCAGAACATTGAGCATTCAGGGGGCAAGTTTCTTGTATATTTTCCAACGCGTGGAATGTGGCCCGATGCATAACGGCCGGAGAGCACCGACTCCGCCGAACGAGTTCTTCCGAATTACGACCGCTGCAAAATGCCGAATCCGATTTTCCACCGCGATGCAACTTACGGGCAGCCCTTTCTTTTTCTAAGAGGGGTGCCTCTCCTATGATCGGCCGGAACCAGGTCGTCCGGACCAAGTCATTGATCAAGCCAGGACTTTCAAGGCCTCCACATGCCCGCCACTCTCGCCTGTTGCCGACACCGCAGCGTAGGCATCCGCCTCATTTTCGAGATGTGGATCCCAGTTTTTCGGCTGATAGATGCAGCAAGGTTCCTGAGCCAGTGGATCGCCTGTGACTGCGTAAGCGCGAGCGCGTGAGCCGCCGCAGATCTCCTTGTACTCGCATGCCCCGCACTTGCCCTCGAGCTTGCTCGTGTCTCGCAGAGACTTGAAGATGGGTGCGTTGCGATAGATATCGCTGAGCGGCGTGTCCTTCACATTGCCGGCATGGATGGGCAGGAACCCGCTGGGATAAACGTTGCCCACATGGGAGATGAACATGAAGCCCTTGCCGTCATTCACACGTCTGGTTGCCCAACTGGCTGTGCGGGTTGGTGCATCGGCGGTGGGCGCGCCCGGCTCATAGGCCTGCCCTGCGCCCATTTTCAAGCTGCCCGGATGGCCGTGGCCATGCCCGATCTTGCGCTCTTCCAGATTGTGCTGCAAAAGGTAACGGCGGTAGTGCATGGCTTCCGTGGTCTTGATCTGGAAGTTGACCCGATGCGACAACTCATAAATCTTGCCGAAGACACTCTCGAATTCCTCGCCGGAAAGCAGATCGCCCAGCTGGCCGCGGCCTACAGGAACGAGGAAGAAGACGTTCCACATCACGATGGCCAATTTCTCGAAGAGCGCGCACAAGTTGTCGAGATCGTGGGCATTATGGCGGCTGATGGTGGTGTGGACCTGGATGGGCAGGTCAGCTTCGCCGGCCCATTCAATGGCCTGGATGGTGCGCGCCCACGCGCCGGGAAGGCCGCGGAAGGTATCGTGAATTTCGGGCGAGGAGCCGTCGAGCGAGATGCCAAGCCGGACCAGTCCGGCTTCCTTGAGCTTGAAGATCGCTTCGCGGGTTAGGAGGGGGGTCGCGCTCGGCGTGAGCGCCACCTGGACGCCCTTGTCCGCGGCGTAGCGGATCAGCTCGAAAACATCTTTTCGCTTCAGTGGATCGCCCCCTGTGAAGACAAAGATCGGAACGTGCATTTCCGCGATCTGGTCGATGAGCGCCTTGCCTTCGGCGTTGGTGAGCTCATCGGGGTGAGCGATGGGCTGGGCGGCGGCGCGGCAATGTTTACACGCCAGATCGCAGGACTGGGTGACTTCCCAGATGGCCAGAAAAGGAGCTTCGTCGAAGTTCAACCCGCCGCGTGCGGGAATGGTGTGCATCGGTTGCATGCCGCCTCCTGAAGAAAGGAATCGATGCGGCCGGGCCAGACGGAGAGTCCTGCGGCCGGGGGAACGTCTCGATTCCCATCCAGAACAACACTTTGGAAGGGCGCGCGCTGTGATTGGGATCACTTCATCCGGCGCAAACCACTGGCTCGGACGGGGCCAGAATTTGGGCCCGCTGGACAAAACTTTGAAAGGGGCGCACAATGCGGCATTCGATGAACGCGCTCGCTGGAGTCCGCGTCATTACCATTGGAGGGCAGTTTTCCAGTAAACCCGAGCCCAACATCTCGCTTCAAAACGAGGTGATCCGGTTCACAATTCCGTGTGTCGCCGGGCACTGCGAACCGCCGGCGAACATGCAAAAGTATTTCCGCACCTGAAGGAGGTTCCCATGGCTGCTGTAATCAAGCCTGGTTGGAGCACACCCTCCACCATCCTCTTCGCCTCCGAGATTCCCGCCAATGAGAAGGCATTCGCCTTCGCACTCGCGCAAGCCGCCGAGTTTGGCGCTAATCTTATCCTCTTCCACGCTTACGACACGCTGGTGGTAGCCGCATCGGAGACCTCGGGTATCCGGTACTACGACTATGCCGCCGCTGCCCGCACCGAAATGAAGCAACTGGAGCCCATTGCGCAACGCGTCCGCGCCGCGGGCGTTCCATGCGAAGTGGTGGTTCGTCCCGGACTTGCCGCCGATCAGATTCTGGCGTTTCTGCGCGAGCGGGAGGTCGACCGGGTGGTGATGGGCACGCACTCGCCGGGGCCCATTGGCAAGCTGCTGGTAGGCTCAGTTGCCGAAGCCGTGCTGCGCACCGCGAAAGTGCCTGTGTATATTGTTGGACCGGATGTGGTGGACGGCGCTTACCGCAACTTTGCGACGAAGACCATCCTCTGTGCTGTAAGCCTGCAGGAAGCGAGCCACGTTGTGGCCAGCTTTGCAGCGGAACTCGCCGAGCAACACAGCGCCCGGCTGGTGCTGCAGCATGTGATCAAGCCGCAAGAGCGCGCCGAGGTTCTGGCTGGCCGGTCGATTGACCAGATCGAGGGCGATCTGCACTGTCTTATTCCGGTTGAATTGCAGGACAAAATCACCGTGCAAGCGATTGTTGTGCCGGGAGATCCAACAGAAGAACTGCTCTATCAGGCCAGGGCCCAGCAGGCCGACCTGATTGTGCTGGGCGCGCAGGGCGCATCCGCGTTCGCGGCTATCACCCGCCACGGTGTGGTCTACAAGGTACTGGCGCATGCGCACTGCCCGGTCATCACGTTGTCGCCGGCAGTGCTGGCCGAGTGCGGGGTCAGCGGAACAAAACATCGCCATGCCGAGGTATACATGGCTGGCGTATTCTAGGACTGGCGCAGCCGGGGTGGAGCTTATATCCACCCCGGTTATTGTCAGCTATGGGTGAGCGGCGCCGGCGGATTTAAGCGGCTGGAGCGGTTTGGTCTGTCTGGGCGCGGGCTTGCTGAGGCAAGGCTGCTTTTCGCAAAGCACGCCGGTGATGCCCTTCCCCTCAGTGATGGTGAAGATGCGGTCGACCGCTGGCAGCTTTATGGTTTCGCGCGCGCCAGACGGCCAGTGAATCTCCGCCGTTCCCGCATCGGTTGCGTCGCCAAGGCCGAAGTGTGGGCGCCGATCGTTGGATGAGATGTAACTGCCTCCGCTCATCACGTCTTCCCGCTGGCGCATTCCATTGGCTGTCAGATAAACGGTGGCGCCTACCGCGTCACGAGGGCTTTTATCCCCGCCGACGAGCTTCAGTTCCACCCAATGGCGATGGTCCGGATTGACGTTCTTGAGCAAGACGGGCGGCCCGTCAATGGGGTTGATGACCACATCGATCTTGCCATTATTGAAGAGGTCGCCGAAGGCCGCTCCACGTCCGGAGGTGAGGGTTGCGAGGCACGATCCTTTTACCGGGGGCACATAGTCGAATTTGCCGTCATGCGTATTGCGGTAGAGGAGGGGGCGCTCGGCGAAGGTGGTGCCCCAGTCGTGTTGATCGACCTGGGGATAGACGTGGCCGTTGATCATCATCAAATCTTTCCAGCCATCGTTATCGAAATCCAGAAAGCCCGCGCCCCAGCCCACAAAGGGAACCGCCATCTCGGTGATGCCTGCCTGGTTGCCGACTTCGGTGAAGCTGGCATCGCCGTCATTGCGATAAAGAGCCTTGTAGTCGTCGGAGAAATCGGTAACCAGCAGGTCGAGAAGGCCGTTGTTCATGTAGTCTCCCACGGCAAGGCCCATGGATGCGATTTCGCGGCCTTCGCCATTCAGAGCGAAGCCGGAGATATAGCTCCGATCTTCGAACGTGCCGTCGCCCTTATTGATGTAGAGATAGTTGGGTTCCGAACCCGACATCAGTGTTGAAAACACTCAACTTACTGATTCTGGGAATGCCAGCTTTGCAGGAAATGCAATGATTTCCAAATCTACTGTACAAACGCTGTACAAACTTTTCCTGGAATTCCCAGAACGCCAATCTTCGGCCTTCCCCTCTTGGCGAAGAAGGAGGATTCTGAAGCGCTCTTGGAACAGTTATACATCAGCCGATGCAGACCAAGAGTTGAATTGTGTCTGTATGCCTGCCATCCTGATCCGGAAGTCCTGGATGTGCCGGGATGGCAGGTTCCTCACCTCGATGCAGGTGTTGAGAATGCTTGTTTGCCGGTAATCCTGCATGGCGGTCAAGGAGCGATGAAGGAATCAGGAACAGGAACTTCCTTTCAACCTTGCGGCGGGCCGGAGATCAGGAAGTCTTCCCAACTGACGCTTGCGACGCTGTGGCGCCGGGCAATCTCTTCATCGCCGGGCGCACAGATGACCAGAGGCGTAAACGCCGGGTTGCGACGGCAAAACTCAAGTACGCCGCGAAGCGCCAGGACATCGAATCTTCCAGTCTTGACCTCCACGGCCCACTTCCCCCAACTCCCATCCATGACGGCATCGATCTCCAGCGGTTCCTCGCGCCAGTACGCTACCTGCTGGCCCTGGTTGATCGCAAAGGCCAGGCAGGCGTTTTCTACCCAGAAGCCAAAACGTCCCGGCTCACGATCCCGGTCAGGAGCGCCATCAGGGTGCATAGCCGACAAGAGAGCGTTGTTGAGCGTTACGAGTTTCGGCGGAGATGCACGGCGTCTGAGAACCTGTGTCGAATACTTCTCCAGCGGCGCGATCAAATATGCGTCTTCGAGCAAGGCCAGATAATGGGCGACTGTTTCGATGGCGCCGCTGTCCTGAAGTTGGCCCTGCAGCTTTTGCAAGGAGACAATTTGCGCGGGTGAGCCAGCGGCAATAGCGAAGACTTGGCGGAGCAGAGCGGGACGACGCACTGCGCCTTGCGCCAGCACATCGCGGCCGATAGCAGGCTCAATGATGGCGTCGCGCACATAAGCGCGCCATCGTTCGAGAGATTTTTGAAATTCGACTGCGCCAGGATAGGAGCCGAAGAGAACGAGATTGATGGCGGCTTGATGCGGCGAAAGATGGAATGCTTCAGCCAGCGAGGCGGCAGGCCAGTGACTCAGCGTCAAACGCTCGAAGCGTCCAGCCAAGCTCTCTCGCGAGGCTTGCGCGACGCGAAGTGCTGAAGACCCTGTAGCGACCACATGAATGGGAAGATGGCGACGGCGGGCGCGGTCCCAGTGCCCTTTGAGCCGTCCTGCCCAATCGGATAGATGGTGCACCTCGTCCAACAACAGAACCGCCGTCCCCTGCTTGGCG
>JBEKZG010000065.1:0-10911 GCA_049510095.1 Occallatibacter sp. | reverse complement strand
GCTCTATGCGCGGATCGCGTAACTCAGAAAAATACCTCAGAGGATTGTCCATTCCCCCTTCTTACCGATTTCCTGCTCGCTGCATATAGCAAACCATGGCCATTTATATGCGTCGGCCCTGCGATACGCCTGCTCCTTGAACGTACCTCGTTCCGTTCCATAAGTACAATCATCTTCCGGAGCCTCCAACTGCTGTGGAAAACCGGGCCAAACCCCGAAAGTAATCCCAGATATTCACAGGTTTCTGCGGTTTTTCTAATAAGAAGAATTCCGGACTCATTTATCCACATAAACGTCCGGTTCCCTCGGTTGACCCGGCCCGCCACACTCCGTAAAGTCTGTAATCGGGCAGCAATATTTATCTCGCGGATTGGGAGAGCGAATATTACGGCTCCCTCAAACGATCTCGTCTACCGCCCCGTCCAATCGGAGTTAAGATGCTGAAACTGAGAAAAATCCACATCCTGGGATTCAAAAGCTTTTGCGACCGCACGGAGTTGACAGTGCCGGGTTCCGGCATTGCCGTGGTTGTAGGGCCCAATGGATGCGGGAAATCGAACATCCTTGACGGGGTGAGTTGGGTGCTGGGAGAGCAGAGCGCCAAGTCCTTGCGCGGCTCCAATATGCAGGACGTCATCTTCGCCGGAACCCGCGACCGCAAGGCCCTTGGTATGGCCGAAGTAACTCTGACGCTGGTTGATCCTGAGGCCTATGAGGGACCGGTTCCCGTCGAGCCCGAGGTCTTGATCGATCAGGAAGGACCAGCCGACTGGGACGAAGAAGAGATGCGACGCCAGCGTGCCAGCGAGGCCGAAGAGATTATTGCCGCCGAGCAGCCCGGCCAGGTAATCGACGAGGAACCTGCTCCGGAGCCGGCCGCGGCCCTGGCGCCACAGGCTGTCGTGCTCAAGATTCGCCGCCGCAAATTCCACCACACACCGCAAAAAGGCGAAATCGTCATCACCCGTCGGCTCTTCCGCACCGGTGAAAGCGAGTATCTCCTCAACGGTAAGCTCTGCCGGCTCCGTGACATCCAGGACATCTTCATGGGCACCGGCCTGGGCCCCGAGAGCTACGCCATCATTGGCCAGGAGCGGATCGGCCAGCTGCTCAGCTCCAAGCCGCACGACCGCCGGGCCATCATTGAAGAGGCGGCCGGAGTCACCCGCTTCAAGACCAAAAAGCGGCTGGCCGAACTGCGTCTTGAGAGCGCCAAGCAGAACCTCGCCCGCGTCGACGACATCTTTGAAGAAGTCACCCGCCAGATGAACAGTCTCAAGCGGCAGGCAGCCAAGGCGGAGCGCTTTGCCGCCGTGCGAGACGAGTTGCGCAGCCGGCTCCGCGTAGTCCTGGCCAGCCGCATGGCGGCTATGGATGTCGAGCAAGCCTCCCTCGAGCACGAAATCTCCGCCCTCACCGATCGGATCAGCGGCTCGGTCGCGGAAATTGCCGGGTTGGAACTGTCCCAGCACTTGCTCACAGAGCGCGGCTATGAGTTGGACCGTGAAGGCCACGATGCCGAGAGCCGCGCCAACCAGGCTGCCGTCGAACTCGAGCGTGCCACAGCGCGCGAACGCAGCAACGCTGAGCGCGTCAGCGAATTGGAAGCGCGTATTGCCGCAGCCGGGGCGGAATTGGAAGCCACCCGGACCCAGTTGGCCGGCATCGCCGAAGAGCGCGCTCAACAACACGCATTCCTTGAGTCCGCCGCCGGCGAGGCGCGCGCTTTCCGCCAGAAGGTCGAAGCGCGCCAGCAGGAGGCACGCTCTGCGGCCGAAGAAGTATTCACTGTCGAGCGGCAGTTGGAAACCAACCGCCGTCACGCCATGCATCTGCTCACGCTCGCGGGCAATGCGCGCAATCACACCGCCCAGGCGGAAGAGAGTCTCGCCGCCCTCGAGCGCGAGGCAGAGCGTCTGGCGGCCGAAATGGGTCAGGCAGGCAATGAGCTCGAAAACCTGGGCGTCGCGAGCGGTCAGTCCCGTCTCCGTTTTGAATCCGCGGTCGACGCGCTCAAGCGCCTCGAAGCCGAAATTGCAACCATTCGTGAGACCCTCCAGGCGCGCCGAGCCGAGGAAAACACGCAGCGCGAGCACGCAAATCAACTGCGGAGTGAGCAGGCATCCGCGGCTGGACGGCGCACCTCGCTCGAAGCCCTGATCCGCAACCACGGCTATTCCACTGAAACCGTGCGCCGTCTCCTCAAGCCCGGTGCGCTCGGGCCAGGCAGGTCGGCCATCGGCACGCTGGCCGATTTTCTTGAAGTCAATGCGGAGTACGAGGCCGTTGTCGACGAATTTTTGCGCGAGGAACTTAATTACGTAGTCGTTGAAAGCTGGGGCGCGGCCGAAGAGGGCGTGCGCCTGCTCAAGTCGGGAGTAGACGGCAGAGCCACCTTCCTCGTCCATTCTCCCGAGCAGCGCGTTTTGTTTGACGAGCCGGCGGACTCAATCAGCGGCCCCGGCCTGTTCCCGCTCAAGGATTCAATCCGTGTGCTCAACGGGTTCGGAAGGTCACTCGAATCCATCCTCCCCAAACTCGGCAACGGCTATTTGGTTGAAGACCCCGCTGAAGCCGTGCGGCTTTCCACCCTTCACACTCACGCCTTCTTCCTCACGCCGGGCGGCGAGTGCTTCCACAACACAACGGTTACCGGCGGCAAGCCCGCGGCGGAAGGCCCATTGGCCCTCAAGCGCGAACTGCGCGAGACTGAAAGCCGTCTCGCCAGGCTTGCAACTGGCCTGGCACAGGCTGAAGCTGAATCGGCCGCGCTCACTCGTTCCATTGAAGAACTCATGGCGCAATCCGCCGCGGCGGACGCTCAGCGCCGTCAGGCGGAAACTGACACCGCCAACCAGGGCGCGGCGCTCAAGCAAATGGAAGCCGAGACACAGCGCATCGAACGCCGGATGCAGGAATGGGTGTCGCAGGCCGCGCGCAACAAGGACGCTCGCGAAGCCAAGCGTGCTTCCATTCAGCAGAAGTATGAGGAGACCCAACGGCTCGAAGGCGAACGCGCCACCGCCGAGGCATCTCTCGAACACTTTCAAACCCAGCTTGACCAGTTGCGCCTGAAGCGCGAGGGCTTGCAACAGGAAGCCGCCGCCGTCACTGCGGAGTTGGCCGGACTGGAAGAGCGCCGCCGCGGCGCTGAAGCAGCCTTCCAGCGCATCGACCGTCTCCATTCCGACCTGGAACGCCGCGTATCAAGTCTCTCCCAGCAGCAGGCCAACGCCGAAGCGGAGCGCAAACAACGTATCGAAGAGACCGCTGCCCTTGCCGCGAAGCAGAAAGAACTTGCCGACATGCGCGCCCAGGCTCTTGCCGCGGCGCAATCGCTCGTCGAACAGGCTCAAGCCCTGCGCCAGCAATTGGCCGTCATGGAAACGCAGTTGAAGACCAGTCGTGCGGCTCTGGATCAACTGCGCGAAGACCGCGCCAATCGTTCCAGCCAGGTGGCCAAGCTTCGATCCGATCTCGAGCATCTTGAAGCAAGCTGCCTTACCGAAGTCAACGTCGAGGCCCAGTTACTACGCGCCGATGAACTGATCGTGCGCCTGGCGGATGAAGCTCTCGCCGCCGAGGAAGAAACTTGCCGCACGCTGCGCCAAAGGATGGAGCAGATGGGCCCGGTCAACATGATGGCCCTCGACGAGTACAAGGAAACCGCCGATCGTCACGGCTTCCTCGAAGCGCAGCGCAAGGACCTGATGGAATCCATCGAGAACACCCAGGAAACCATCAAGGAAATCGACCAGATTTCGCGCACAAAATTCGACGAGGCCTTCGCCAAGATCAACGAGAACTTTGGCGTCGTCTTCTCACGGCTCTTTCAAGGCGGTCAGGCCTTCCTGCGCCTCACCGATCAGGAAAACCAGGCGGAGAGCGGACTTGAAATCGTCGCCTCGCCTCCAGGCAAGAAGCTGCAAAATGTGCTCTTACTCTCCGGCGGAGAAAAAGCTCTCACCGCTCTGGCCCTGCTGGTCGGCATCTTCCAGTTCCAGCCAAGCCCCTTCTGTGTGCTCGACGAAGTGGACGCTCCACTCGACGAGACCAACGTAGGCCGCCTGGCCGATCTGCTGCACTCAATGAGCCACGACACGCAGTTCCTGCTGGTCACGCACTCCAAGCGCATGATGCAGGCCGCCGACATGATCTACGGCGTCACCATGCAGGAGCCCGGCGTCTCCAAGGTCATCAGCGTGCGTCTCGGCGGCCAGGATCGCCAGCGCGCAACTGCATAGTGGACAGTGTGCAGTGAATGAGTGAAGAAGTGAACAAGTGAAAGAGTGAAGAGGTGAACAAGTGATTCACATTTGCGGGAATTGGAGAGCCGCTTTTAGGCCGTTTTGTACCGGAAATGTGCCTATTTGCGACGACTGACCGAATATAACTCCTTTAGTTTCTTCAGCCGTTTTATCTGAATGCGTGTAAGTGCTTTGTTATGAACGGAAGCGGGTAGGGGGGTGGGGGGTACACGATGAAAGGAGAGCAAAATTCATCTGCGCTGCCAGTTCAGCCTCGGCGCTTGGGCCTTTTTTCGTCATTCCTGATTAGTCTGCCCCCAATCCATTGTCCGCCAATTGAACATAATTCTCCGCAAGGCCGGCGCGCCCGTTATAACGTGCGAAAACGACCAACGCGGGATGATGTCCCGGACGTACATGACGAATCGACCTTAAGAGTTTCCGTCGATAGAAAGACGGCTGAAGTCGTCCTCGAACCATTTAGCCAACGCGAACATGCAGTTCCGTTTGAACACATTTTCCTGTCCACATATTGCTAACCTATCCTTGATGATTGGTCTCAAATATTCGAGGCTTACATGCGCAAACTCATCCTGCTTAGCATCTTCGGCCTCATCGCCCTGCCCGCCTCAGCCGTTCACCAATTCACCATTGAACAGTTGCGGCAGTTGGTCTCCTCTCAACTCGCGGCAGGCAAGAGCGACAATTCCATGGCGGGCGAGTTGGCCCGAATTGAGCTCACGGAACAGCTGACTCCTTTCGCGATGGAAAGGATAAGGAATGAGTTGAAGCCGGGCCCCAAGACAATTGCCGCCCTCGGCCTGCTCTCCGACTGCTCCGCATTCCTCACTCCCCCGCCAGATGAAGTGGCCAGCCAGCCTCCTCCCGACCTGAAGGCTCAGCAGGCCATGTTGAATCGGGCGTCGGATTTCGCAATGAATGCCCTTCGGCACCTTCCTGATTTCCTTGCGACGCGCACCACGCGCAGTTTCGAAAGTAGCGGCATCCCTGTTTCCAATCGGAAAGTGAATATCGATCACTCGGCTGCTACAGGCGAATCCTACCGCTTCTCTGTGCAGAGCCCGTTCGTTGAGGCGGGTACATTCAATCGAGAAATCACTTACCGCGAAGGCCATGAGCTTTCCGGCGATTCGGACCCGGCCGCCGGCCAAAGACTTATGCCATCCTCGGAACCGATTGGATTGGTCTCGAGTGGGGAGTTCGGCTCAGAACTGGCCACCATCCTGCTCGATGTGGAAAAAGGCAACATCACCTGGGACCACTGGGAGCAGACATCCGCGGGACTGACAGCAGTATTCCACTACACGGTTCCTCCAGAAGCGGCAAACTACTCTGTCGACTTTTGCTGCGTCCGCCAATTCGAAAACGGCGGCCCGCACCCCAAATGGACGATTCATCTGCCACGGGTAGGAGACATCCCCAACAGCTACCGCGGAACGCCCGCATATCACGGAGACCTGTATCTCAATCCCTCCACCGGAACCGTTTTGCGCGTTACCCTCATCGCCGAGCTGAAGGAATCCGACCCCATCACACAAGTCGCCTCTTCGGTGCAGTACGGCCCAGAGGAGATTGGCGGCAAGGTATTCGTCTTGCCCCTCCAAGGGCTGGTGGTCTCATCCTTTCGCTCCTATCCAGCTAACAGCGGGTCGATCAAGACTATCCTGCGTATCAATGTCACCAGCTTCGCGAACTATCACCGTTTCGGCTCAACGGTCCGCATCCTTCCTGCCGCACCGGACCCAAAACGCGAAAACTAAGCCGCTGGGTACTCTACTATTTCCTCGTGATCTGAAGCTCGGGCACCCCGCTCTTGCCGTAAACCTGCGCGGCAACCTGAAACGCGGACGGCCCTTTAATCTGCACCGAAAGCGTCGCGTCTGCCGGGATAGGTTCCGTGGATGGATAACTCACCCGAAGATCGTAGTAGCCGCGTGCCAGGTGCATTGCGTCGCGAACGGCTCGATGGACGTTTACCTCGGAGGCCGGGCTTGAGGTTCTTCCAAATCCTCCGCATCGTGGTCCATAACAGGTTGGAGGACTTGGCACTGGGGGCACATATCCTCCGGAAAGGGGTCCGGACATCATCTCCGAGATGCGGGCTGGTTTGCCGCCATCGACCACAAACACTTCCACCATGTTCTCTTTCGCCAACGGGCACGGCCAATCCGGGAAGATGCCCCCATCTTTCCCCGGAGTTTGCAGCTTAATTCGCAGAAACGCGCACAATCGATTCATGCCCATCAAGACACTTGAAATCCCTCAATTCCTTCATTTCCTTCAACTCGCAAACTCGCCGGGGATGAGCCGGTCCGAACCCCAAAAATCGTACCCCCACCCCCTCCCCCTTCCCACGTTTCTATGAAAACAATAGGGTTACGCGATGCTCAGAAAAACACCCCATGAAAACAAACAACTTAAAATTGGGACAAAGTCGGAAATCCTCCGTTTTCGGCGCAAAAACAGCAGTTTTTGAGCCCTGTCGAAGCCCTTTTATCTGTAAAAGTACTGTCGCCGGCCGTGCCTGCGATTGCCTTGCGTGGCCAGGTGAGTCATGCTCAGGCGCTGAGGATTATTGGTCAGTTCCGGAGGGCATGAAGCCGCAGGTGATTTCCCGGCCCGGAATGACCAGGAAACGCCGGTCTGCGGTGGCGTATGCTGGATTCCTGAACTCGGCTACATGCCGGTCTGCGGACAAGCTGTGAAGAGAATTCTGTTGTGCGTCCTTGCGTTTTGTCTTTGCCGGGCGGCATTCGCGGCGTCGGTCATCACCACGCGCCCCGACGATCCCAAAGCTGTCTACCTCGATGCGCCTGTCGCGGGCAACGCCGGCTCTGACAGTTCCGCTGCCTTGCAGACCTCCATCGACAAGGCCGAAGGTCCCGCGCGCGAGGGCATTGTCTTTATCCCGTCCGGCCGCTACACGCTCGCCCGGACCATCTACGTCTGGCCCGGCGTGCGCCTCATCGGTTACGGGGCCACGCGCCCGGTCTTCGTTCTGCCGTCCCATACACCGGGCTTCCAGCAGGGAATGGGCGTGCTGGTCATGTTTACCGGCCTCGCGCCGCATGAAGGCCCGCGCACGGGCCGCCCCATCGCCTTCCCGCCACCCGGCACAGTGCCGCCCAATCCCAACGTGGCCGACGCCAACTCCAGCACCTTTTACTCGGCCATGACCAACATCGACTTCGAAATTGGCGACGGCAATCCCGCCGCCGTCGCCGTTCGCTTCCATGTCGCGCAGCACGCTTTCCTCACTCACATGGACTTCCACATCGATTCCGGCCTCGCCGCGCTGTACCAGGTCGGCAACGAGGCCGAAGACCTCCACTTCTACGGCGGCCGCTACGCCATCCTGACGGAAAAGACCTCGCCCGCCTGGCAGTTCACACTGATCGATTCCACTTTTGAAGGCCAGCGCGAATCCGCCATCCGCGAGCATGAAGTTGGCCTCACCCTTATCCGGGACACCTTCCGCAACGTGCCCACCGCCATTGATATCGATCAGGGTTATCCCGACCAACTCTGGGTCAAGGACACGCGCTTTGAAAATATTTCCGGCCCCGTCGTCGTCATCAGTCTGGAGCAAAGCCCGCTCACCGAGATCGGTTTTGAAAACGCCATTCTGCACAACGCACCCACCTTCACCCGACTTCGCGAAAGCGGCAAAACCATTCCCGGCAAGGGCGAAATCTATCAGATCAAGAACTTTAACTACGGGCTTATCGTTCCCGGCGAGGGCCGGATGGGCTCCCTCGGCACGATCTACGATGCGGCGCCGCTCAGCGCAATTCCTGCTCCGCCGCCGCCCGCGATCCGTGCCATGCCGCCGTCAAACGAATGGGTGAATGTGCACGACCTCGGTGTCAAAGGTGACGGCGCAACCGACGACACCGCCGCACTGCAACAGGCAATCGACGCGCATCGCGTCCTCTACTTCCCGAGCGGCCATTATGTAGTCCGCGACACGCTCACGCTCAAGCCCAACACCGTCCTAATCGGCCTCCATCCCACCCTCACCCAAATTGACCTGCTCGACGAGACCCCCGGCTATCAGGACGTCGGCGCACCGAAAGCCGTCATTCTCGCTCCGTCAGGTGGCGACAACATCCTCAGCGGCATCGGCATGTTTACGGGGGGCATCAATCCACGTGCGGTGGCTGTGCTCTGGAAAGCCGATAAAGAGTCGCTCATCGATGACGTACGCTTCCTCGGCGGCCACGGCAGCGGCACCAATCCCTACAACAACGATCACACCGCCAACTCCGATCTCCGCAAGCGTTGGGACGCCCAATATCCCAGCCTCTGGATCACCCATGGCGGAGGCGGGACATTCGCCGATATCTGGACTCCCAACACCTTTGCGCAAGCAGGATTTGTAGTCACGAACACCCATACACCCGGCCACGTGTACGAACTCTCGAACGAGCACCACGTCCGCAACGAGATCAAGCTCGAAAACGTTCAGAACTGGGACATCGACGCCCCACAGACCGAAGAAGAAGCAGGCGAAAGTCCCGAATCTCTGTCGCTTGAAATCAAGTGGTCGAGCAACATCACCATCGCCAACTACCACGCCTATCGCGTCACCCGTTCCCGAGCGCCGTTCCCCTCCGCTGTTCGTATTTTCAACTCGTCGAACATTCATTTCCGCAATGTTCACGTCAACGCCGAGAGCGGCTACGACATCTGCGACACCAACGGCTGTGGTACATTCCTGCGACTCAGCAAATTCCCTTATGAAAACGCCATCGAAGACGTAACTCATCACCTCGAAGTGCGCGAGCGCGAGTTCGCGGTCCTCGACATTCCCGCCGATCCTCCCGAACCTCCAGCCTCGGATGCATCGTCAGTCCTCGCTCCCGGCGCAAAAGTTGAAAAACTCGAGGACGGCTTCTTCTCCATCTCCGGCGCGGCTGTCGACGCAGCGGGCAGAATCTTTTTTGTCGACCATCACGAACAGCGCATTTATTCCTGGTCGCAAAAGTTCGGCCTAAACATCGAGCGCGACAATGCTCTCGACCCCGTCAACCTCGCTTTCGACAAATCCGGCAACCTGCTCGTGCTCTCTTCGGCTGGGCCCGAAGGCACCGTGTATACATTCCATCCCGGCCAAGGCGCTGAATCCTTAAGAGTGTTGAAACCTCAACCAATGCTTCCGCCGAATGGAGCCGCGGTCATTTTGCCGGTGAACTGGTGGAACAACGGCGAGTTCAGGGATCAGCTCGATCTCAACACGATGCGGTTTACGACTCTTGCGGAAATGTTCGCGGCAGATGCCACGACGCCGAAGCAGCGCGAATACATTTCGGCGGATGGCAGCGTATTCCTGCCGGCAGGCCGCGTCTTCCAGCAAGGTCCCGCGAGCGATACCTCCGGTTGGCGGTTCAGCGACAATCTGGATACGTACGGTTTCCTCACCGCCGAGCCGGGCCAGCGCGTGTATGTCAGCAGCGAATCGGAAGATATCACTTATAGCGCCAGTGTGAATCCCGACGGCTCGCTCGCCGGTCTCAAGCCCTTCGCACAGCGCGGCGGCGAGAGTGTCGTCGTCGACGGCAACGGCAATGTCTATGTTGCCAACGGGCAGATCTTTGTCTACTCGCCACAGGGAAAGCAGATCGCGGAGATTGACGTGCCGGAGCGTCCGCTGCAACTCGTCTTCGGTGGTCCTGATCGCAAGACCCTCTTCATCCTCGCGCACCACGCACTCTTCGGGGCGCAGGTGCGCTGACCCCGGCCATCCGGATTTAGATTGTTGTCCCGGCGGCGACGGGTTAACATCTCAAGATGCCTGTCCGGCTTCGACCGATTTTTTTCATTGCAGCCCTGCTGGTCCTCTGGCAATTGGCCGTGAACCGGAGTTCCATGCACTTGTTGCCAGGACCGATGGAAGCCGCGGGCGGCATGGTGGATCTTGTGCGCCGCGGTTTGCTCTTGAAGTATGTAACAGCCTCCTTATTTCGTGTGACTTGGGGGTTCGTCGCGGCCGCGGTTCTGGCCATTCCCATAGGCCTGGTCATCGGATGGTTTAGGCGTTTCGAGAGGGCCTTGAATCCCCTGATTCAGATCTTTCGCCCCATCTCCCCGCTGGCATGGATTCCCATGGCGATACTGTGGTTTGGCGTCGGCGATCTCTCCGCCGTGTTTCTGATCTTTATAAGCTGTTTCTTTCCTCTGCTTCTGACGGCCATCAATTCTGTTCAACGAGTGCCGGCCGTTTATCTGAACGCGGGCCGCAATTTTGGCATGGGGCCCGCAAGATTGATCTATCGCGTTTTATACCCGGCGGTTCTTCCGCAACTCATAACGGGGTTGCGGATCACCCTGGGCATAGCTTGGCTGGTGGTTGTGGCGGCGGAGATGATCGCGGTGAACTCCGGCCTGGGTTTTCTCATTGTCGATGCGCGGAACGCCGGCAACCGGTATGATCTGGTGGTAGCCGGGATGTTGATTATAGGAGTGATCGGGTGCCTGCTCGATCTGGGAATGCGATCCTTCCAATTCGACTATTCGGAGAATTAATGCCGGTCGATACGAAACTGTCCGCCAATCATCTCAAATTCAGTTATAAACGTGACGGCAAGACCACGCAGGTGCTGAGCGATGTCAACCTGACTGTCGGAAAAGGCGAGTTTCTCTG
>JBEKZG010000064.1:0-10979 GCA_049510095.1 Occallatibacter sp. | reverse complement strand
ACCGTTCCCCGCAAAAGCAGTCTGCCCCATCGTCGGCAATCCAATCTCCCACACCGGCCCCGCTAACTCGGGCATCGGGGTCGCCTGGAACAGCTTCTTGCATTGCTTGGCCGTCCACCGCGCCCAGTTCTTCGACTTCTTCCTTCTCGCGCTGTCCGTCGAGATCCCCGTCCCCGCATACATCTGCCGGTATAACTTCGAGAGAAACATGAATGCGAGCCTCGACCGTAAGTTAGGCGTGCACGCTGACCGTTTCCATACAGGACCCCAGTCATAGAACTTATCCCATACCTTCTGCGTCCGCTCCCTGATCTCTTCCGAACTCATCGTAGGATGCGGTGTAAACATCTTCGGCCTCACTTCGCTGGGAATCATCCAGTACCGCGTGATCGGCACATTGCCCACCATCGTCGGATGCTGCGCCTGTTCCTTCTCCCATTTCCCAAAATCCACCGTCCCCGGAAACGGCGTCATCATCACGAACTGCGCAAACGTAACTCCCGCCTTCAGCGCCATCGCCACCGTCGCATCGAATGTCTCCGGCTTATCCGAAGGCAGCCCGAAGATGAACGACCCCAGCACATGCACGCCATGCTCACGGAATGTCTGCAATCTCTTCGCCAGCGCGTCGCCGCTGCAATTCCAGTCCTTGAATACCGCCTTCAATCCCTCCGGCGTGACCGCCTCCACACCCACCAGAGCGCCTTTGATATTGGCCTTGCGCATCGCGTCAAGATACTCGCCGTCCTCACCCGCCTCCATCGTAATCTGGGTAAAGAACACCATGTCCTTCGGCAGCTTGGCCAGCTCCTCCATTAACTGGTAGCGCTCAGTTCTGATCGCCGTCAACTCTTCCAGCTTCACGAGGTTTTTCTGCTCGCGCGCCAATCGCAAATCCGTCAATGTAACCGGGTAGAAGTTATCGTCGGCCAGCGCGATATACCGGAACCCCAGCCTGCGCAGTGAAACAATCTCATCCACCACGCTCTGAAACTTCCGCTGCCTCGGCTTCTGCCCATCCGTCCGCCACACCGAACAAAACGAGCAATGCTTCGGGCATCCGCGAATCGTCTGCACTGACGCCCACATATACTTTGCCGGATCCATCAGGTCCCAGCGTGCCGCCAGAAACTCCTCGCCGCCAATCCGCCCGCCCTCGTACACCCGCTCCAGCTTGCCCGCCAGGCAATCCATCACCGCCTTGCCCCAGGCCACATCGCCGTCGCCTTTCACCACGGCATGAGCCTCGCCGTATTCCAGCACCTCTTCAGGAAACAGCGTCGCGTGAATCCCGCCATACACGACCCATGCACCCCGGCTCCGCGCCATCCGGCCCACCGCATAACCGCGCAGCGCATTCCCCGTATGCACGCTGATGCCCACAATGTCGCCCGGTTGAATCGTCTCCGGCACAATCGGTTCCAGGGATTCGTCCACCAGTATCGGATCGCCCGCCGCCCGCGGTGTCGCCGCCGCAAGCACAAAAAGCCACCGCGGTGTGATTACCGCCGTACCAAAAGAGTTGTCGCTTGGATTAACCAGATGAACGCTCATCGGACAAAAACCTTCCCTCGTGCCAATACAGTTGCGTTGCGAGTGTGGTGGTGTCAGAGAGCGTGTGTGTTATCGGACGATTCGATGCAGGGATTTCCCTCCGCATGATGAGCGATGACGTTTACTCCCGCCGGATTATTTTTCCTTGGACTGTCTTGCCGATCTTACAGGCTCAGGGGCGGCGACAATGGTCAATTCTGACCGGATTCTGGCTTCGCAACAAAATAAATATCTTCGAACGTATGAATCTTAGCGCAAACACTCTGACCGGGCGAATCTGTGCGCGCCTCATTAGCCCTTCAGCAAAGATCCAGCCCTGAAATGATCAGCCTCCGCTCGCGGAACAGTGCGGCGCTGATCCGCACAATCTCCGCATCCAGCTTCGTTCCCGCCTGGCTCTCCACTTCCTGCAGAGCAACCTCCAGCCCCAGCGCGCACCGGTAAGGGCGTTCTGCTGCCATCGCTTCCACGATGTCCGCAACCGTCAGTACCTTGGCTTCGGCCAGAATCTCGTCCGCCTTCAGCCCTTGCGGATATCCTGAGCCATCCAGCTTTTCGTGATGCTGCCGAACAATCTCCGCCACTGGCCACGTAAAAGGTATGTCCTTCAAAATGGCATAGCTGCTATCCGGATGCTTCTTCACCAGATCGTATTCCTCCGCGCTCAAACGCGCTGGCTTGGTCAGTATCTCCGTCGGGATCGAAATCTTCCCAATATCGTGAACCATCGCCGCCATTCGCAATCCCTGCAGTCGAGTCTCCGGCCAGCCCATTTCCTTGCCGATCGCGCATGCAATCTCCGCCGTCCGGCTTTCATGTCCCGCCGTGTAAGGGTCACGCATCTCCATGGCCGTCACCATCGCCGATATCGACGCGGCCAGGGCATCGGTCAAGTGTTTCTGTGTCTTTTCCAGCGTCCGCCGCTCGGCCTCCAGAAGCTGCTTATGCTCCATCGCCTTAATCCCGTGCACAACCTGTTCCGCGAGGTGTTCGAATACCTCAATCGGCGCTGTGTCGAATGCGTTGACGCGCGTTGAATAAACAGTTAACGCACCGTGCCAGCTTCCTTCCACCCTCAGCGGTATCGATGCGCATGACCGTATCCCGAACTGCCTCGCTCGTTCTCTGAAAACTGCAAAGCCCTGAAATGTATCGATATCATTCACAATCTGCAGCGTATTTGTCCGGATACAAACGCCCACCGGGCCTTGTCCCGAGGGCTTATCCTCCCTCCAGGTCACATGGATTCCGGACAGATAGTCCTGGGCGCTCCCTGCCGATGCGGCCACTCGAATCCCCTTCTCCGGACCATCGTCGGCGATCGATATCCAAGCCAGAGCATACACTTTTTGACGCGTAATCGCTTCGCAGATCGACTGCTGCAAGCCCTCCGCCGTCTGGGCTCGCCCCAGCGCCAATGCCGCAATCGAAAACGCTGACAACGCCCAGTTCTGCGCCGAAAGCTGATGCTCTTTGTTCTCTTCTTCGGTAATATCGCGGAACTCGACAATCGCCAGCTTCTGGTCGCCAAACTCCAGAATTTCCGACGACCAGATCTCCACAGGCACCAACTCACCATTCTTGCGCTGGACATGAAATCCATGGTGGGGCGTCGCTCTCTTCGTCGTCTCCCTGAATTCATAAATCGCCCGCGTGCGCTCGCCCTCGGGGTGCAGCATGGTGAAGTGCATCCCGAAAAGCTCTTCGCGGGAATACCCCAGCAACCCCTCCGCCGCCGGATTCGCATTCAGCACAATCCCGCTGTTCGCGTCCACGGCCAGCTTCCCATCCTGGGCATATCGCCAGCTCAGGGCATAGAGACAATGCAGGTTGTCCCCGTAAGCATCACAAATTTCAGGCACAACGCTTAACGATGCCATACGCCTCTCAATTCAGCAAAGAGGTCATCCCGCCCGGGCCATACCCCTCTAACGCTGTTTCCGATCAAGGAAGAAAGAGTTCAGAAAAATTGGCTTTACATGAGAATTCAACCTTGAGGCCTGCGCATGTCAATCACCAAAAAGTGCAATCTGCATTTCTTCATCCCACGCTGCTGCACTCTTCCACTGGTATCGGCACCTGCTCCACAATCTCTAGCCCAAATCCCTCCAGCGCCGGAATATGCATCGGTGTATTCGATAGCAGACGGATCCGCCGGATGCCTAAATCGGACAAAATCTGTCCCCCAAGCCCAATCGCACGCAAAATCCGCCCGGTCCGCGCCTGTGACCCTTCCCGATCCCGCAACTCGTGGTGCAGAATCAGCCGGCCTGTCTCCCCCCCTTCTGCTTCCGGTTGCGCGGCCGCCCCGCCAGCGTCAAAAGCCTCCTCGGGGCGCGGCGTGTGCTCAATCTCGAATCCCCGCGACGTGTTATGCAGATAGAGCACCGCGCCGCAACCCGCCTCGGCAATCATCCGCATCGATTGGTCCAGCGTCTCCCGGCAATGGCAATCCGCTGCAAACACATCGCCGGCCGTGCACCGCGTATGCACCCTCACCAGCACCGCCCGGTCGCACGCGGGTGCCCCCGGTCTCTCGCCCTTGGAGACCGGGGTAACCGCCGGACAATCCTCGCAAAGGTCCCCGCGCACCAGCGCAATATGACTCTCTCCGCCCGTCACCGCGCTCTCGTACGCAATCATCCGGAACTCGCCGAACTTCGTCTGGATGCGGCTCTCCCCCGCACGCACAATGTACCGCTCGTGCCTCAGTCGGTAACGGATCAGTTCCGCCACCGTCAAAATCAGCAGCCCGTGTTCCTTGCAGAATGGAATCAGGTCCGGAATCCGCGCCATCTCCCCGTCGTCCCGCATGATCTCGCAGATCACCCCGGAAGGACTCAGCCCCGCCATCCGGGCCAGATCCACCGACGCCTCCGTCTGCCCCGCCCTAACCAGCACCCCGCCCTTGCGCGCCCTCAGCGGAAACACATGGCCCGGCCGCGCCAGGTCCGCATACGTCGATCGCGGGTCAATCGCCGTCCGAATCGTCTGCGCCCGGTCCGCCGCCGAAATCCCCGTCGTCACGCCCTCGCGCGCCTCAATCGTCTCCGTAAACGCCGTTCCAAACCGCGACGAGTTCTGCTGCGTCATCGGAAACAGCCGCAAATGATCCGCCCGTTCCTCGGTCAGCGTCAGGCAAATCAACCCTCGCCCAAACCGCGCCATAAAGTTGATCGCTTCCGGCGTCACGTGTTCCGCGGCCAGCGTCAAATCGCCCTCGTTCTCCCGGTCCTCGTCGTCCACCACAATAATCATCCGCCCCGCGCGCATCTCTTGCAGCGCGCCGGGCACATCGGTAAACGGAAGCTCGAACGTGCGAGAAGTGTTAGGCATAGTAACCCTCCCATTCTCGCCCATCCCCTCCCCAAACGCCAAAACCCGCCGTGCCAAACCAGAATGGAAGGAGCAGGGACCGACAGATCCTGAAAACCTGTTCTAGCAAGTGCCCCATCCATCCGACATCTTTTCGTCCTATGGGTGGGAAGCAGAACGCAAACACCCGCTGCAATCGGAACCACCACCTCCCACTTCACTCTGGCGCCATGCCCTGGACGCGCTTTGTAACCAGGGCACGGCTTCAGTCGTGCCGAAAAGAGCCGGAATGACGAGGGGTTTTAACCCCTGAGGGACTTGGCTTCCAGACACGCAGGCCATTGATGAAATAAGCTGCGGAGAAGTTGCGCTACATCCATCGCAATCCCCGGGGTCCCCGGCGCACGAACTTTGTGCGCTGGGGTGGAATCCCCGGGGTCCCCGGCGCATGAACTTTGTGCGCTGGGATGGAATCCCCGGGGTTCCCGGCGCATGAACTTTGTGCGCTGGGGTGGAATCCAGTCAAGCGCGTTTCACAAACCTGCCTTGTATCAGGGCACGACTTCAGTCGTGCCGAAAAGGGCCGGATTGACGAGGGGTTTTAACCCCTGAGGGATTTAGCTTCCAGACGCGCAGACCATTGATGAAACACGATGTGGAGAAGTTGCGCTACATCCGTGGCAATCCCCGAGGTCCCCGGCGCATGAACTTTGTGCGCTGGGGTGGAATCCAGTCAAGCGCGTTTCACAAACCTGCCTTGTATCAGGGCACGACTTCAGTCGTGCCGAAAAGGGCCACAAAGACGAGGGGTTTTAACCCCTGCGGGACTTGGCTTCCAGACACGCAGTCCATCTATGAAACACCCTGTGGAGAAGTTGCGCTACATTCATCGCAACCCGGCGAAGCGCGGCCTCGTTACCAAGCCTGAGGAGTGGCTTTGGTCAAGCTATCGCTACGATCAAACGGGCATGCACGGAACCGCAGAAATCGAATCGGAAGGTACGACCTGCGACAGAGGCTTGCAACTACCTGCGTGAATTCGCAACAGACAGTTCGATTCCCATTCCCCGGTTCCTCCGCTGCGGCGGACGAGGGACCGGAGGCACCCTCAACTTGATAATGCCCCCTGTCAGTCGCGCTAATACGCGATGATGAAGTTAAGGTACGCGTTAAGTGGGCGCGTCTCGGTACTCACGTAGCATGGGGTAGGGTCCGGGAAGGTATTTCCTATTGGCCCCGTTGAGGCACTGACATTACCCCCGCTCCCAATGTTGGTACTAGAAAGCCCTCCAACCGCTACCTGTAAGTCTGTGCTAGGAAAAAGGTAGTTGTGGAAGTGCAGCTGAAATGCAAAATCCTGGACTGAACCAACGGTCTTCGACTGAGCGTTCGGATTTTGCATATCCGTTCGAGTATTGACATCTGGATCGCGCCCCGCACCATTATCCGCGCCTCTTACGAAGCGACCTTGCAGATCAGGCAAATAGAAGTTGCCGGATATTGGATTGTCACCAAAATTTAATCCGATGACACCGTAGAGCTTCGAATAAGTCTCCTGTGAAACTTGCCTGCCGTCACACGGCAACCAACCGGCTGGAACTTTATCAAACTCTCCTCCCCACATCACGATGGTTCCGGTAATACACATGTACTGTTCTCCTTCGATGCAGCTAAGTCGAGTTCGCCAACCCGATGAGAAGCAGATAGCCTCACTTTGGGTGCGTGAGAACCCAAAAATTGTGAGGCAAGTCCCCGCGGCGGAGGCTGGCTCGAGACCTGCGAGTTCACTTGCTATTTTGGGGGAAGCGAAGGGCTATCCTGCCCTTTGCCACTGTTAACTCAGCGATACAAGGGGATGTCGTGGTCCCTTGCACTGATATATTCCGGGCAGTTCGCTAGGACCTGCGGTCATCAGGAATTCAGTATGCATCGTCTAGTTGGGCAGCGATTGACTCAGAATCCCAAAAGGATGTCTCGCTGTCTCAATGTTGGCGGATCCGCGTAACAAGTTATTGAGACCTCCATGCAATTGTTCGAAACCTTGATTACCGCATCTGTCTAGTCGAGGCATTTCAAGGATGCGGTATGGTCTTTGTGAGGCGGGCAGAGAGCTAACAATAGTAACGGGAAGACAAGGTCCTGCTTCGTTGCCCCTCTCCAATCTGAGTCACAGTGAGGCGCATTGATGACGATCCCAATCTGAGTTGAAGGGTTCCAAGGCTGGAACGTTTATCTTCTGAGGGTTGCTTTGAGAGGTAGAGATGGAGATGTCCAAGGAGTTGAGCGCGTAGTCAACTGTGGATGGCGAAGTCTTTGAGAATGCGAGCATACCCCCGCTGTACGCGGAATATTAGGCAACTAGTCGAACGCATCAAAAAATGCTGCCCTGAAGAACTTGGCGGAAAGGAAGCGATTACGAGACTGGCAAACGGGCATCCGATTCTGAGCCGCGATCAAGTGGCGTGCTAACTCCTCGTAGCCACGTATGATAGTCGCTTTGGCTGGCTGTGCCATCAGAGGTCCGCCGCCGGGCGTCGTTGCGGAATTCGGATGGACTGAGTCCGTATGCCCGCCGGAACGCCCTGCTGAAATGCTCGGGATTGCTGAAGCCCCATCGATAGGCAATTTCGGCAATGCCATGCGTTTCCAGTGGATCTGCCAGGGCCTTTCGAATGTGCATGAGCCGCCGCATCTGGATATACGCGGCTACACCTCCCAAGGGCTCAAATAGGCGGTAAAGAGTTGAACGAGAAACGCCCACGGCTTTGCAGATGGCATCCGGCGCGATCCGCTCAACCTTCAACTTGTGCTCTACATATTCGCGTATTCTTTCGAGAAGCGTCGCATCGATCGCAGGCTTCGCTATCTGGCTGCGCTCCCCCGAGGGGTTGAGGCAGGCGGCCAACAGGTCCCGAGTGGCACGCTCGGTGAAGGCAGCTTCATGCGCAGACAGATTTCCGATGTGATCCGACAGCAGTCGTATGAAGCCAGCCAGGAGATTGCCGCTCGGCCCGTCCAGAACTTTTCCGTGGAGATTTCCGGGGGGGCCCTCGGCATCGAGAAGGTCGCGGGGAATCGAAATGAAGACATTTTCGGCTTGGGTCACTTCAAACGAGACGGGTTTAGACAAATCCAAAAGAAAAACTTGTCCTTCCTCAATGCCGATTTCCCTTGTTCCAATGCTGCCGCCGCACGTCCCTTTGATCATGTAGAGAAGTGTGTAGTGATCAATTCCATCTGCGGCCACTCGCCGGGCTGAACGATCGAACCGGCAAGCGTCGAAGCGGGATTTGTTGACGACGATATTTCCGAGGTTCCATACATCCGCTTTGGCCGAAAAACCCGTCTTGTCCTTCCCTGGTTGAACAACCTCGTGCGTAACAGAGGTCGCTTCGCGAAAGGCGTCGAACCGATCGCGCTCCGAAAACGCAGACAGATCCAAATGGTAGGCCTGAATTCCCGCCATACTTCGTCGCCCCTCTTGCCGAAATGGTATGCACAATTCGAGTGTTGGTCAACGCAGAATGTAGATGTCTATTCCCGGCATTTGATGGTGCATACTTTTGCCAAGCGTGGAAGGAGCCACTATGTGGCGGGCGCCCCCGATCCCGGTGAGATCTCCAGACCATCCCGCTGGGGCCCCCGGGCCCGCCCTCAACTCGCTCTACACCTGCACGTAACACAAAGAGAGGCTCTCGCCGGAGTCTCGGACTGCCATCACCACTCCGTTGAGCCCCATCGCATCGGTGAAATCAATATCCACTCCACAGGGATATGCGGAGTCGTCGTTTGTCCAATTCAGGCCGGGATTCGTTGCGCCCATCTGGAAACTCCAGCTCTCCCCGGTCACATACACGCCTGAGGCGCACGCAACCGTGTAGTAGGGGGAGCTGCCGGCGATCTCGGCGATGCAGATGGCGTTGTTGGGGCCGATCGCTCCGGCCTGCAACGGAGACGAAGGAGTACCGCTTACCGTTGTGAGGCGCGGCAAAATGGCCATTGCAACGAATGTATTTTCGGCGAACGTGCCGATTGCGTAGCCCATGTTCGGCGAAGTCGTCATGTAAACATTGCTCACCAGCAGGACACCATCGCAATAAGAAAGCCGCGGGCAGGAATTGGTGGGAGTCGCCGCCATCAGATTGTTGTATTGGCTCCCATTTTCGGTCGCGATGGCGGCGCAGTTGATGCCCGCCGGCCCGGTTTGGACCGACCAGTTGCCGGCCTCGCCGGAGACACTCAACGTGAACATGTAGATCCATATGGGTGAGCCTTCCTGCAGGCACGAGACCAGAAACTGCCCGGGACCAATGGCGGCGATGGACGGGCAGGTGCCCTGCAGCCCCCCGAGTGCAACCCCACCCCCGAAGCCGATTTCCCCGCCGGTCGCCAACCCAACGTTGGCGTACAACTCCTGCGAGTCGCGTTCGTTCGTCTGGTGGATGGAGACCGCCACGCCGTTCGTGTCGATGGCAACGGCCGAGGGCGCTTCCCCATGGTTGAAATCGTTCTGCGCGCCGCTGAATTTGAATTGAAGCCCGTACCCTGGGTCGACCGAAACTATCTGCCCCACGGGGGCATTTATGTCCCAATCCAGGTCCCCTGTCGATACGTAAGTGGATACCACGGTGCCGTCGTAGCACACGGCTACAGCGGCTTCAGTGGCATGGGTGCCAAAATTCGATAAGAAGGGCATGCCGGTAGTCGACATTGGTGGAATCTCCTGGATTGCATTGGGCTCTGTTGATGGCGGAACGGGGACGGACTCGGAACGGCGAGGTTCCAGACTACACGCAGCTGTGCGGAGCGAACAAATGATTTCTTGTCGAACAGGGATGGCGCGGCTGGGCGCGAGCGGCGGGTCGCCCTCGATAAGGTCGAACGCATTGTCAAGCACAATTTAGGCCGTACTAATCCTGCGTGGTGCGTGAGCACCGCTAATCTCGCCAGAGAGGTTGAGGACCAAAGCTCCGGTTTGAATCACGCTGCCTCACCTCAAAGGGTGTGGCCAAACGGCGGGTGCCCCCGGTCCCGGTGGGTTCTCCAGACCATCCCGAGGGTGCCCCCGGTCCCTCGCTTTTGGGGACCGGGGATGGAAGCCCCACGCCGCCCAAACTCTTCGGTTGGGTACTCCCGCAGTATATGAAAGGCCAGCGCATCCGTTATCAGCAAACGGGCGGGTTTCATTCGCCTTAGGCTGATGACGAACCCTCTGCTTTGAAAGGGCACGGATTCATCCGTGCCGCTAAGTGACCTAAGGTCATGAAGGCTTTAGCCACCGAGGGATCGGTTTTTCGACCATCCTCCCACTCTGTCAGCAATCTGAGGAACCGACACGTCCCTGGAGCAACCCAACCAACCTGGCCGTCACTCGCCGCGGCGAGCGGAAAAAACTCATTTCACACACGCTCTGTAACAAGTCCTCCATCGGCGAAGCCGACCCCGATGGATGAAACCGTAGCGCCGACCTCCAGGTCGGCTGTAGTGCGGGCGTCCTCGCCCGCGCATCAGGACTCTCGCAGCTCCTTGTGTCTTTTGAGGGCACGGCTTCACACCTCTGTAAAGAACTCGCACCAGGCACAGTTCTTCATGTGCTCTGTAACAGGGCACGGCTTCAGCCGGGCCGATCAAGCCAATAGAAAGGCTCGGGCTTTAGCCCCTGCTAAGGCTCGTTGAGCGATTCTGATCCAGCGTCAGTGGTTTCTCCGCAACCTGTTCACGCCCGAACCCTCTTTCTCCGAGCCACACCCGCCGGCCCGCACCCTCCTAGATAACCCACCCTGAACGCTTCCCACCCTTCAACCACCCCCATCGCTGTAAACTATCCATGCTAAATGCCACTCACCGTCGCCGACTTCGTACGCCGCTGGAAGATCAACTCGCAATCCGAGCGAGCCAGCGCCCAATCCCAATTCAACGAACTCTGCCAGCTCCTCGGCGAAAAGACCCCACCCGAGGCTGACCCAACCGGCGAGCGCTACGCATTCGAGAAGCAAGTCAGCAAAACCCGCGGCGGCATCGGCTTTGCCGACGTCTGGCTCCGCGATCACTTCGCGTGGGAATACAAGTGCAAAGGCAAATACAAAACCCTCCAGAAAGCCTACGAACAG
>JBEKZG010000063.1:0-10991 GCA_049510095.1 Occallatibacter sp. | reverse complement strand
TACATTGGGCGTCTTTGCTTTTCTCCGATGAGTGTGAGTCCGCGGAACTCCATGATGGCGTCTTCGTTTTGTTGAACCTGCATTCTCGTTTCTTCTTAGTCAACTCACAGGCCGTTCTCCGCCCTCCAAATCATTCCTGATGCCGCCCTCGAGTGAAACGCTGTAGACTGCCAACACGGCGCACTGGACGGAATCGATGCCCAGAACTACTAACAAACAAAAGCTCTTCAACGGCCGGGACCACTCCTGGATGCAATTCAACCACCGCGTCCTCGAGGAAGCCGAGGACCCCGCCAACCCGCTCCTTGAGCGCGTCAAATTTCTCGCCATCACCGGCAACAATCTCGATGAATACGTTGAAGTCCGTCAGGCCGGCCTCATGCAGCGCATTGAGGACGGCTACCGCGAGCCCGGCTATGACAGCCTCCGTCCCGATGAGTCCCTAGCAGCATTGACCGCCGACATCCAGGAATTCGTGGTCGCCCAGTACCGCTGCTGGAACGATCTTCTGCTGCCCGATCTGCGCAAACAGGGCGTCCGCCTTCTGGAATGGAAGGAACTCTCCGAAGAGGCCTCTGCCTTTGCCCAGGGTTACTTTCAGCGCGAGGTCGATCCGCTTCTCACCCCCATCTCCATTGACCCCGCGCACCCCTTTCCCCGCGTTCTCAACAAGGCCCTCTGCCTCGCCCTGTTGCTCCGCGCCAAGCGCCGCAGCTCCGGACCCCAGGTCCTCGGCGTGGTCACCGTCCCCCGCGCTCTGCCCAGGTTCGTCCGCCTGCCCGCCGCTGACGGGAAATTTGACTACCTGCTCCTCCAGGACCTCATCGCCCAGAACCTCGGCGGCATGTACCGCGGTTATGAAGTCCTCGCCCATGCCGCCTTTCGCGTTACCCGCAACTCCAACCTCTACTTCGAGGAAGAAGAAGCCCGTTCGCTGCTTGAAACCATCCGCTTCGAACTCCATAACCGCCGCAAGGGCGATGCCGTCCGTCTCGAAATCGAGACCGGCGCCGATCCTGAAATCATCGAGCGTCTCCGCGTCAACTTCGAGCTCGAGCCCACTCAGGTCTTCCCCACCGATGGACCCGTCAATTTATCTCGCTTAATGTTCTTTTACGGCGATGTCCAGCGGCCCGATCTAAAATTCCCGTCCTTCACGCCCCGGCCGCTCCATCTCAGCCGCAAGTCGGCCAACATCTTCGATGAGCTCCGCCAGCACGACATCCTGCTCCACCACCCCTACGACTCCTATGAACCCGTAGTGGGCTTCATCCAGCAAGGAGCGCAAGATCCCGCCGTGCTCTCCATGAAGCAGACCCTCTACCGCACCAGCCACGATTCGCCTATGTTCCAGGCGCTCATTGAGGCCGCCGCCACCAAGGAAGCCACGGTTGTCGTCGAATTGATGGCCCGCTTCGATGAGGCCTCCAACATAAGTTGGTCACGCAGCATGGAAGACGCGGGCGTCCAGGTCTTCCACGGCGTCGTCGGCCTCAAAACCCATTGCAAGCTGGCCATGCTCGTCCGCCACGACGAAGACGGAGTCACGCGCCGCTACTGCCATCTCGGCACCGGCAATTACAATCCCGACACTGCTCGCTTCTACACCGACCTAAGCCTGCTCACCGCCGATCCCGAAATCACCGAGCAGGTGCACCTGGTCTTCAACTACCTCACCGCCCACGCCGAGGTTGACGACTATCGCCCCCTGCTCGTCGCGCCCCTCACCATGGCCGAAAGCTTCCTCGGCCTCATCCGCCGCGAACAGGATCACGCCCAGGCCGGACGCCCCGCCCACATCGTCGCCAAGATGAACGCCCTCCTCGAGCCCTCCGTCATCGAGGCTCTCTACCAGGCCTCGCAGGCCGGTGTCGAAATCGACCTCATCGTTCGCGGCCTCTCCATCCTTCGCCCCGGCGTCAAAGGTCTCTCGGATCGCATCTGTGTCCGCTCCATCGTCGGCCGTTTCCTCGAGCATTCCCGCATCTTCCACTTCGCCAACGGCGGCAACACTGAAATCTACCTCGGCTCCGCCGACTGGATGCCCCGCAATCTCTTCGAGCGCTGCGAAGTCGTCTTCCCCGTCCGCGATCAGGCCGCCATCGACCGCGTCCACAACGAAATCCTTCCCGCCTATCTCGCCGACACCGTCAAAGCACGCCTCCAGCAATCCGACGGCTCCTACATTCACGCCAGCCAGCTTTTCAAGGACGCCCCAGCCTTCTCCGCGCAGGACTTCCTAATGCAGCTAGCTGAAGGCAAGACCGGCCTCGATGCCATTCCGCCAGCCCTCCCCGCCAAAGCCGCCCCCAAAGAGCCGCAAGTCCCCAAAACGCCACAAGTAAAGACGCAGCGCCAGAAATCCACCGCCGCCGTTTAAGCAAGAAACACCTTTCGAGCGCCCAAACAACCCCGGGTGGCCCGTGTCTCGATTCTGAGACATGGGAATCGAGTTCTCTTCCGACGCCCAATCGCGGGCGTAGATTTAGAATCGATTCGTATTCCCCATTTCTGAATTACACTTTCCCAATCACCACCTTTGTTGTGAGGAGAACGTTGTGCCCCCTTGTCCGCCTCAGGCTTTTTCAAACATCACACCAAAGCAATTTACCGCCCTTGCGCAGAAAGCCAGGGAACAAGGCCTTCCCTTCCAGGGAAACAGCGGAACTGGCTCCAGCTTTGGCGGCCAATTCTCATGGAATTACAATCCCGCAACCCTCGAGCTAAAAATCTCGGTCACCCAGCCACCCGTCTTCTTAACCTGCGAAAGCGTCAGCGCAAGAATCAGCGCGGTGGTCCAGAGCGTTGTCGCCTGATCCACAAATCAAATAGTGATGAGAAAGGTCCCTCAAAGACATGAACCATCAAGCCAATGAGAAGATTGTGAAACAGACTGCAAAGGCCGTGGAACTCCTCCTGAAACTGGAAGCCACCAGGGTCAGCGCATCAGCCCCGCCGGTTGAGCTGGACGAAGAAGACTCGACCACCCAGCTCGCGGGCGAATTGCGCCGCATGGCCGCCGATCTCCATCAAGCCGTCGAAGAAGCCGACTAAAGCCCGATCCGAGCCGCAGTCGCTGAAAATTCAGCCGGAATCATCCGGAGAACGCCGCCGGACGCCCGGTCCCATTCGCCAAAGCTTCAATCCGCGTTATCTTCGTGGGCAGCAACCAAAGAAGCCAGTGCGAGCCTCCCGCGAGCGTCTGCCCCACCGCAGGCGGCAGGTGGCTACTGCCAATGTATCCCCTTCGGCACGCCCGGCGTCCCCGCTCCCTTCGGTGGCGCCTTCAGAGGCGCGCCGTTGTATTCGTTGAACTGTGCCGGCCCCTCTGTACCGTGACGCAGCGTTCGCAACGCAAAAGGCATCGCCGCATCTTTCCCGCCCGTCGCCTTCCACCACATCGGCAGCGACTTGAACGTGAACACAATGTCGTAATCGGCCGCCACAGATCCGCTATCCGCGTCCTGCACCACGTTGCCCGGCCGGTCCTCGAACCAGCGCATCCACTCCGCCGAACCCGGCACCGGCGAACAGATTTCGTCGTCGCCCGGCTTACCCTTCGGACAGGTTTTATAGGGCGGACCACCCGGCTGCGTATTCGCATACGACGGCAGCAGGAACGAAACCTGCCTGTGCTGCGCCGGCTGCCACTCTGCCGGCCCATGGCAACTCATGCACGAGGAGTCGGGGCGATTCTCCATCTCCTTCTTCCCCACCTCAATGTCGTTGCGCGCTCCGTCGTTCGGACCGGCCAGCCGCCCGCCCCAACCCAGCGTCTCCGTCGCGTACTTCGGCGCAGCCGGATTGATCCACGTCTCCTGGAGCGGCGGCGGATTCTTTTGCGACGAATCCACCCCAGGGTCATTCCCCCACATTGCCCCCAACGGAATCATCTTGTCCCACGCATCGCCCGCGGCCTTCCGGTCATACACCAGCGTTGCGAATACCCATCCCGTCTTCGGCGATGCAACCCTGTCCTTCACAATAATGTCGAACTGCATCACGTAGCTCTTCAACACCGCCGGACTCGCCGGCCATTGTTCCGGAATGGCTTTGTAAATCGGCCACTCCGCCGCCCCGTTTGTCACCGGCCACCAGTCCTTCTGCGCCGCCGGATCGTCCGCAACAAACACCGCGGCCTTCACAATCACTGAGCCTTCAACGAACTGAAAATCCTCCGTCTTCACGTCGGGAGTCATCGCCTTCGCTCCCCAGACCTTGTAAAGCGAATAGGCCGCCCGCTCGTCGTAGTAAGTCACCACGTGCGTATCGAAGATCGCCTTCAGCCCGGTGCCCGGAAACACCGACGGTCCGAATTGCCCAGCCGGATAGGTTCCGTGAATGCTTTCCCGCGCGGATCCAAGCCACGGCTCGTTGTACCAACGCGCCTTCGCCGCGTCCCAATGGGCATAGTCCAGCAGCAATTGCCGCGCGTTCGAGCTCACATACTGTTTCAGCGCCGCCACATAAGCCGGCGCATTCTGCGTAGTGATCGCGCCCTTGCCAATCGCCTGCAGCCACGGAGGATCTTTGATCGCAGGCAGCGCCTCTGTCGGCCAGTCATGGCTCAGGCTGAACATCGGCCCCTGGTATTGCGCCACCGGCGGCGTCAACCCGTTGCTGGCAACAAACGGATCGCTCGGAACCGCGTCCTCAGCCGGCGCCAATGGCTTCGACTGAACAACCTCAGTGCTCGACGGCCCGCGCCCACTCCCAAAACCGGCGCCGCCGAATACACAGCACGTCACCATGACCAACGACAAACCCGCAATGCGCCTCCCTGAAGCCTTCATTTCAACTGGCCTCCTTGGTCTCGATATCGTAACCGAGTTTCGTCCGTCTCTTCGCAAAGAAACTCAAGCACCAGCCCCGAGATTGGCCTTTTCTTTGAAAAAGAAATCAGCGAAGATGGAATTAGAATCCGTAGCAGGTCTCCCTGTTCATTTGCGGACACACCTTCCCATGTTCGAACGCTTCCGCACACGAACCCCGCCCCCATCCGAAACCTAATTCCCTGGATCTGCGTAAGTTGTCACCAGAGCAGTTTGGCGAACCAAGTGCTGATCGATTCATTTACTGCCCCGCCGAGGAGCCACATGCAAAATCTCTTGTTCGATCTCAGATTCGTCCTGCGGCAACTCCGCAAATCCCCCGGCTTCGCCATCACCGCAATCCTCATGCTCGCCTTCGGCATCGGCGCCACCACTGCCATCTTCTCCATTGTCGAGGGCGTCCTCCTGCGCCCACTGCCCTTTCCTGATTCCAGCCATGTCGTTGTCCTCTCCGACCGCCTTGAAGGTGCCGGCGACATTGGCGGCAATGGCGAAGCCGGCGTCACCGTCCCCGAAATTCGCGCCTATACCCGGGACACCAAGTCCTTTACCGCTCTCGGCGGCTATCAGAACTCCGGCTATGAGCTCTCCGGCATCGGCGACCCTGCCCAAGTCAACGCCGCCCGCCTCACCGCCGGGGTCTGGCCGGCCCTCGGCGTCCAGCCCCTGCTAGGCCGCTTCTTCACCGCGGACGAAGACGTGCACAGCCAGCAGGTAGCCCTCCTCAGTTACGCCACCTGGAAAACCCGCTTCAACGCAAATCCTCAGATCCTCGGCACAAGAATCCTCCTCGACCGCAAGCCCTACATCGTCATCGGCGTCATGCCCCGCAACTTCGAGTTTCCTCTCATGGCCGGTCAGCTCAACCGCAGCGAACTATGGGTTCCCATGAGCTTCCGTCCAGACGAGCTCACACCCGGAGCAAGCGCCAACTGGAGCTACTCGATGGTCGGCCGTCTCCAGCCCGGCCTCTCCACCTCACAGGCGCAAACTGACGCCGAGCGCGTAGCGCAGGAGATCATGCGCGGCTTTCCGGCTATGATGGCCAGCCTCCACATCAGCGCCGTGGTTCGCCCACTGCAGGAAGATACTGTCGAGCAAACCCGCCCGTTGCTTCGAACCCTCTTCCTCGCCGTTGCCGTAGTTCTGTTGATCGCCTGCGTCAATCTAGCCGGCCTCATGCTCGTTCGCGCCATCCGCCGCCAGCGGGAAATCGCCGTGCGCCTCGCCCTGGGCGCGCGCGCCATTGCCCTGCTCCGCCAGGCCATTCTTGAAAGCCTGGTCCTCAGTGTCACCGGCGGCCTGCTCGGCCTTGGTCTCGCCGCCCTTGCCCTCAGTGTCGGCAAGAGCCTGCTGCCTGAAAGCCTTCCCCGCATCAGCGAGATCGCCCTCAACTGGCAGGTCATCGGCTTTGCACTGCTGCTTGCGGTCATCACCGGCCTGTTCTGCTCCCTCGCCCCGGCCTTCGCTGGGTTGCGCACCAACGTCAACAGCACCCTCAAAGAAGGTGGCCGCGGCGGCACCTCCGGCGAAGGTCATGCCCGCCTGCGTTCTGGCCTGGTCGTAGCCGAGATCGCGATTGCCCTGGTTCTCCTTGCCGCCTCCGGCCTGCTCCTGCGCAGCTTCGAGAATATGCGCAATGTCGATCTGGGTTACCGCCCCGAGCACGTCGCCACCGCCGCCTATGGCCTTCCCCAAAGGCAATACTCCACCCAGGCATCCATCAACGCCTTCAACAACGAACTGCTGCGCCGTCTCCGGCAGCTTCCCAGTGTTAAAGGCGTAGGACTCGCCAGTTTAATTCCAGCCACGAGCAACAGCAACAGCAACACCTTCGTTGTCGAAGGGTACGTGCCGCCCAGGGGCGCGAATATGAACCTGGCCACCGTCACACAGGTCATTGGCGATTATTTCGGCGCCATGGGTATTCCGATTCTGCGGGGACGCACGTTCACTGAAGCGGACAAAGCAGGCGCACCGCTGGTCTTGATCGTCAACCGGAAGCTGGCCGAGCACTACTGGCCCAATCAAGATCCAATCGGCAAGCGGCTCCGCGTTGGCACGCCGGAAATGCAGACTCCGTGGATGACCGTTGTGGGCGAAGTGGCCGACGTGAAACTCACCTCTCCGGACGATCCCTCGAAAGAGCAGTTTTTTGCACCCGTCGACCAGGTGGAAGACACCCTCGGCGCGCTCGCTAACCCAGCCATCGATCTCATTGGCAACGGCGGCTACATCGTCCTGCGTACCGCCCTCCCGCCGGAAAAGATGGAAGCCACACTCCGCTCCACCGTCCGCGCCATCGATCCACAACTCCCGCTCACGCAGGTGCAAACCATGGAAGAGGCCGTCTCCCTCAGCGAGGCCCCGCGCCGCTTCAACACGGTGCTCATCTCTTGCTTCGCCGGCGCCGCGGTCCTCCTCGCCGTCCTCGGTATCTACAGCGTCATCGCCTTCTCCGTCGCCTCGCGCGTGCAGGAACTCGCCATCCGCATGGCCCTCGGTTCGCAGCGCGCCGCCATCGTCCGCCTCATCCTCCAGTCCGGCGCAAAGCTAGCCGCCGTCGGATGTGTCCTGGGCCTCGCCGGTGCCGCCGCCGCATCCAGCCTGCTCAAATCCATGCTCTTCGGAGTCAGCCCCTTCGACCCCTTGGTTCTCACCGCAGCCGCCATCGGCGTATTGCTCCTGGCCCTCGCCGCATCCACGCTGCCCGCCTTCCGCGCAGCCTCCGTCAACCCCATGCAGGCCCTTCGCGGCGAATAACCGCTAGCGTCCTGTCTCGCATATGAACGGCCACAGCGTTTTGAGAGGGCACGACTTTAGTCGTGCCGTAAATGCTAAGAAATGAACGCGGCTTTAGCCGCCGAGGGATGCCCTTCCGAAGGCAGAGTTGCAAAGAATAACAAGGGATACCACTCTAGCTTTCCAAGTTCCGTCCGCCACGGCGGAAGACCTGGGGGTTCTACTTGTCCGATATGGGAGAACAGGAGCTTACACCGCCATGTCTCAGCCGATTCTCTCCTCAGTAGCCGCACACCTCTACGTCCGCGATATCCAGGCATCCACCGACTTCTTCACCACGAAGCTCGGTTTCACAACTGATTTCATCTACGGCGATCCACCGTTCTACGGGCAGTTAAGCCGCGATAACGCCCGTCTGGCGCTCCGCTCCATGGATGAATCTTTCTTTGCCGAAGACATTCGTGAAAGGGAAGAACTGCTATCCGCCTCAATCACGCTCACCAGCGCCGCCGAGATCAACCAACTCTTCCTCGCCTATCAATCCGCAAACGTTCAGTTCGCTCAATCCCTGCGCGAAGAACCGTGGCAAGCCAAAACCTTCATTGTGAAAGACCCCGACGGCAACCTGATTCTCTTCGCCGGCCCTTCAAATTAGCCAGCTGAAAAACTCGCCTCTGAAAGGCTTTGTAACAGGGCATGACTTCAGTCGTGCCGATAAAGCCCATAGAATGAGATGGGCTTCAGCCCCAGCTAAGGCTCGCTTGGCGATTCTGTTCAAGCGCCAGGCCTTTTTCCCGTGGCCTGTTTAGCCCCTGCCAGTATTGAGGATTTCCCATTCCGCTTTTTTCTGCGGAATGGGATACAACAAAGCCCGTGCGAGCGAATAGCGAGCGTCTGCCCCTCCGCAGGTGGCTAGTAAAGCCGGAAATTCACCGCAACCGTGATCATCACTGCAACCGCCTTACCATCCTTGAGCGCAGGCTTGAATCGATATCTCTCCACAGCTTCCAGCGCCTTTTCATCCAGGCCCATTCCCAACCGTTGAATCACCCTTGGATTCTGTGGGTAGCCATGCGCATCCACGATCGCTGAAATCAAGCAGACCCCTTGATACTTGGCCCTGCGCGCCTCATCGGAAAACTCTGCTTCCGGAAACACGATAGGAATAGGTTGAGTCACACCACCCACTCCCGGTGTGTAAACCGACCCGCCGTAGTTACCACCGCGCCCCGGTCCATACCCCGGGCCATCGCCCGGACCATCGCCGCCGCCCCTATTGGAGCCGATGCCGCCTCCCGACCCAGGACCAACGGACGCCATACTCACATTGGGCGACACGTGTGCTCCTATGTTCGACAGCAACGGGTTATCCGGAAGCTTCACCTCCGGCTGCACAGCAATCGCCGGTTCGACAGGCAGCAGCGGATGGTCAAGCAACTGAACCTGCAGAGAAACCATGGGCATCACCTCTTGTTTCGGCGTTCTCCCCATCATCGGATCAGTCAGATCATGAGCCCCGCCACCACCGCCGCCATGCACGCTCTGTGCGCTCGACGGCGCAAACAGCGCGAAGTCCTTCAGATGGACATCGCCAGCAAACGGCAGTTTGTGAGAAGGGTCCATCGCCGTATGCAATCCAAGCAGCAGGAAAAGCGCCAGCACCCCGCCATTCGCCAGCGTCGCCGTACCCACAGCCCACGGGTTCGTCTTCACAGCCATCCGGTCAGGTGTAGGAATCGGCGTCGAAGTCAATTCCAAAGGCGGAAGCTGGACCGGAAAAAGCGCATCGTGGAAGTTCTCCCACAAACCCGCCCAGATAGGTTTCTCTTCAAAGCTCTTCCCCAGCAGGTTAATCACAGCATCGTCGTCGTTGCCATGCATCTTCTCAACAGACGGCACACCGGTCGCGGGCACACGCTCCCTGTCCATAGAACCTCATTCCCAGCCCAATTGCGGCTTCGCGGCAAGAGATCTCTTTCCCATTCTGGCTGCGATGCCCGATAGACGCCCCGCAAGGAAACTCGTCACCCTCCAATTCTCAAAGAACTCGTGCCGAATGGCGCTGCGTCCACGCCCTGCTCTGGTGTATATTTCTTGAGCACTCAGGACGATTCAGTCAAGATCCTGACCAAGGAGAAAAAGTATGCTTTCCACCAACAAATTGCTGGCCGTCGTTCTAGCCGCCGGATTATTTGCATTCGCGGCCCCGTCCAGAACCGCCGCCCAATCGGCCCCCGCCGCGCAGGCGCCCGCCCCCACACCCGACGCCACCAAAGTCGCCGCCGCCTCGCCTGAAGCCGTCAAGCTGCTCAAGCTCATGGACGCCGACCAGAACGGCAAAATCTCCCACGCCGAATTCATGGCCTTCATGGAAGCCGAGTTCCAGCGCCTCGACGTCGATCACGATGGACAACTCGACCTCAAGGAACTCGAGAAGTCGCAGCTGGCAGTCGCCCACCACGGAGGCACCCGCCGCTAAAGCAATTCGCGCCAATTCAGCAACCGTGGCCGGCCCTCCGCATCTCTACAATCGAAGCATTGGAGATTTCCCCGGCCAACTCGACACCTGCCCGCATAGCAAGCTGGAAGAGCGGCGCGGTCGCTAAACGCGCCGCGAGCCTCAAGAGCGCGGCGAGCCCAAGTTTTACCGCGCCCCTCCCGCTCGCCCTCTGGCATCTCACCAGCCTCGACGCACCCACCGTCGCCGTCGTCTGGGCGCTCGCCTTTGCCTGGACCGCTAGAATCTCCCTGCCTTTATGGCTTCCTTTACTCCTCGCGCTCGTAGCCTGGGCCGTTTACATCGCCGACCGCCTGCTCGACGCCCGCTCCGCCCACCAGACCCATCGGCTTCATCGCATCCGCCTGCGGCACCACTTCCACTGGCGCCATCGCCAAATCTTCTTCCCCATCGCGGTCGCATCCACTTGCGCCGCCACCATCCTCGTCTTCACCTTCATGCCCATCGGCGCGCTCCAGCCCAACACCGTCCTCGCAGCAGCCGCTCTAGCCTACTTCTCTGGCGTCCACATCCCGCGCAGGCTCATCCCGTTCCCGCGCCGGAACATTTCCGCAACCAGCCTCAAAGAGCCCATCGTCGCCATCCTTTTCACAGCAGCCTGTGTCCTTCCCACCCTCAGCCGGACTCCGCATCAGTCAGCTTTGGAGCTTTGGCCGCTCACAATTCCTGCATTCTTCTTCACGCTTCTCGCCTGGCTCAACTGCCACGCCATCGAACATTGGGAATCCGCTGGCGGTCCCTCTTACCCCACCGTTTTCGTCCACGCCGTCTCGCTCGCCGTTATCGGCCAGCTTCTCTCCTTCGCACTCACCGCCTTCCGGCCTCGCTCCGCGGCTCTCATCGCCGCCGGTGCAGCCAGCGCTTTTTTTCTCGCCCTCCTCGATCGCCAACGCACTCGC